>DNWZ01000805.1 GCA_003506095.1 Planctomycetaceae bacterium
TACAAAGGCAGCAATTTTTGTTCAGAGATTCTTGTCTCCCATGACGGCAAGTTCGTTTATGCCGGCAATCGCCTGCACGATGGGATCGGTATCTTTGCCGTGGGCGAAAACGGTGAATTAACGTACGTCGACGAAGCATGGACGCGTGGGAATTACCCTAGAAGCTTTAGTTTCGATCCGACCGGCCGATTCTTGTACTGCTGCAATCAACGCGCCGATCATGTGACGGTCTTTGCGGTCAACAAAGCGACTGGCGCCTTAACGTTTACAGGGCAATATGTACCGGTCGGCAATCCGTCGATGGTCGCATTCATCGATCTAGCGGATTAAAGCGGTCTGTTGGAAAACTTTTCTTAAAATCGAGAAACACGATCATGACTTGGGCGCTTTGTTTCAACTGCGGTGAAGTCAAGTTCGGTGCGATATGCCCTTGCCCCAAGTGCGAAGTGGCTTCGACGGGCGATATGAATCTTGACATCGCCTTCAGCGACCACAATATGACCAAAGCGACGTTGGAAAACTTTGGGAAGGTGGTCGAGACGATACAGTCAAGCTCGAGCGATAAAGAACTCTGCTTTTGGACATTCATTCGATACATTTCGACCAATCATCCTTCCATTCTTGGCGTCGAATTGAAGCCTGAGTTGGCCACAAAGTGTGATTCCTTATTATCACAAATCGAGTTACCTGCGGTTGCCATGGTGCCCAGTAAATCGAAGATCTTGAAGGAGCAGAAGGCGAAATCACAGCGACGTTGGTGGCAGTTTTGGCGAAAAGGCACGGACGGCGACGGGCGCGATTCTGTACTCAATTGATTGTTGACGTGCGGGATCGCGAGTGGTCGGCAATTGTTTTTGCTAAAGCTTTCTAGCAACGGGTGATCGCATTAGGTGGCAGGTGAAAAATGATGGACATTTCGAAGTGGATTGGCCAAGCAAAGGACTTGGGTTACGCAGCCCTATCGCAGGCCTCCGATGCGATTGTCGCTGGTGGCGGTTTTGTCAAAAGTGCCTTAGGCCAGGGCTGGTTATTCGGTTCGACGGAGACATCGTCATCCTATGACGATGATAAAGTCGACGAGAAGCATTATTTCTTGATTCCCGACCGACGCTCTGAACACGATTATTCGCTTTACGTCATGCGGTGTCTGCCCCAAGGCGTCCCGCCTGTTAATGACTTACCCAAGCGGCGACTGTTTCACTTACCGAGTGAACATGCGATGCCGATGGTGGAGCAAATCCTGTTGTTGGATGCACGCGAAGCGATTCAGACCGCGTCGACGTCAACGGAATCGTTTGGAACGCGGTTGAATGACATCGCTGATCAAATCGACCAACTTGATGGAAAGGTATTCAATGGTGTCTTGCTGATTGGTGGTTTAGTTGCCTTGATCAACCCATTAGCCGGAGCCGCGGTTGCGATGAAGGCATTGATTCCGTCTGCCGGTTTATTGCTTTCCAAATATGGCCTGAAGTATGTCAGTGACACCGTCAATGCTCGCGAATTGGCAAACCGCATTCGGACTGCCGAGCGAGAGGTTCTGCTACAGTTTCGCGAATCGGGAACCGACTCGCTTGTGAATCCGTTATTGTCACAACTTGACCACGCTCTCGATACTGCCGAGGACGAATATGACCCGCTTCTCGACTTCGATGTGACTGCATTGACGTTTGGAAAACGGGATCGCGATCGAATGTTCAAACTGACCTGTCAGGCGATTGTCAACACTTACGAGGATGTTCTTAAACACCCCGTTAACTGTGACGGCGCTCAACTAGGCCCAGAAGACATTCGGTTCTTGAAGATGCTTCGGCAGATTTCCATGGATTCAAATGAGTGAACGTTCTCAGAATGACTTGGAAACTATCATGCCAGAATCGAATCCTTATCAAACACCCCTGGCTTTGGATGGCTCCACGGCTGAGCCGAATCGCAAGCGGAATGGTTGGTGGCTTGGTTTTGCCGTTGGCGCCGTTCCTCCGGCAATTCTTGGAAGTTATGGATACATCAGCTTTCAAATCTATGTCGCATCGTTACCGCCGGGTATGTGGGCATGTGGCAATACTGCGATGGAGTCGATCTTTTTAGTTTTGGTGGGCGCACCCATCTGCGGCATGATTGGCGGGATGATTGGAAAGATACTGTCTTGATCGCTTAAACTCGGCCGCGCCAGGCGACTTGGCGGCCTAGCATGTGATTGACCAGTGCGAACCACTGGATCGCGACGAAGGTGACAACAGCGGGTGTGTGGCAAAACGCTCCGAACCACGACTGGCGAAATTGTCCAACGGCAAGCATGCGCGGCACGTGTGAGACCAGCAGCGCGATGATCGAAATGATCAACGCGGTCGTTTGGCCGGTAAGAATCGACCCGACCAAACCGACCCATGGCAGGACGGTGCCGCCCAGCAAAATCGAACTGAACGGGATGATCAACGCGGGCGATGCGATCCCTTCGCTGGCGTTCTTTGCCAGCCCTCGCAACACTTGAGCGGCCGAACGATACATCCGGCATGACGCTAGCGAAGTGCCGTCGACGATGTCGGTCGACATGTCGGCTTTGCGATAAGCGGCGGGCAACTTGAGGCCGTCGTGACGCGAACTGCGAATCGATTCGTGAGTGCCCGCTTTCTGATAATCGCTGCGCCGCGTCATGAACAATTGCCCGCAACCCGATGCATAAGCTTTTTGCCGACTTTGGCGCATGCGATCGATCGGCAAAAATCCTAATANNACTTCTCCAGCCAAGTGCCAGTGACCTGATGTGGGAACGCGCTCAACAGCGACGCGCCACTGGCATTTTGATACGCCACTAAATCGGCCAATGCGTTGGGCTGCAGCCTCACGTCGGCGTCGATGAACACGAGCCTTTCATAGCGTACCTGCTTGGCCAATTGGTAACAGGCGAATTGTTTCCCGTTCCATCCTTGGGGCAGTGATTGGCCTCTGATCAACCTGACGCGATCGTCTTTTTGGGCAATCTCTCGCACGATTTCGTCGGTGCCGTCGGTGCTGTTGTCGTCCAGTACGACGACTTCCACGACGACTTCGTTGCTGGCAAGCGCCGATGCAATGGCATCCGCGATTCCGGCGGCTTCGTCGCGTGCGGGGATCAAGACCGAAACGTTTGGCCGCGCCAAGGCTTCTTGCGGGACCGCGTCTTGTGTGGACGTTGCTTGTGCGGTCGCCGCATGTTGCGTCGCCAGCAAACGCATTTGATCTCGAGGCGGCAAAAAGAGTTTGCGGTTTTTCAGAAACATCAATGTCGGGATCGCGGCAGAAATCAGCCCCGCCCAAGCGATGGTGGTCAGGATCATTGAATACGCTCGCCATGTTCAGCGCGAAACTT
>DNWZ01000775.1 GCA_003506095.1 Planctomycetaceae bacterium
TGCTGGGCATTTTTGATTGCCGCTTCGCGGTCATTTCGCTCGCCAGTCTTGTCTGAATCACAAGCATCCGCCAGCGGCGACAGAACCTGATTCGTCGCTTTGTCGGGATCGCTAGCCGGGTTTGCGTATTCGTCGATCAAGGGGTCAGCCTAGCGCCGGTGGCAAAGAAACGGAGAAAATCTTAGATCGGAGTAAAAAAAGCTTGCTAAGCCATTTATACATTGTGTATAAATGGTTTTCTAGTCGAGAAGTTGCCGATTTTGCCGTTTCGGTGGGCGCTGTTTCGTGAACTTGCACGTTACGGCCTAATTGAAGTGGCACTTTTGCGGCCACCTTTTGTACGGTAACGCTTTCGTGCGGAAAGTTTCCGCTAGTGTCGAAGTCTGTCATGGTCCTTGCCCCACTCGTGAAACGCCGATGACGGTCAACCAACAAACGGTCGAAGAAACCAAACAGCAGATCCGCGGTTTGGTCAATGAAATCGCGGCGCTTGCAAAGAGCGGTGCCACAGCGGAAGAGTTTTATCCGGAGTTTTTGCAGCGGATTGTGACGGCGCTGGCCGCTGCGGGCGGTGCGGTTTGGCTGTTGGACGAAGACCGGCAATTGCGATTGCAGTACCAGATCAATGCCGAACCGACGGTCTTGGCTGGTGATGGTGAAGACTCGCTACGTCATTCGCGTTTGATTCGCCGAGTCGCACAGACCGGTCAATCCTTGCTGGTGCCACCCTATTCTGGCACCACTGACGGCGACGCCGAAGGGAACCCGACGCGTTACCTGTTGGTACTGGCTCCACTGAAGCATGATGGCAATGCTGATGGCTTGATCGAAGTGTTCCAGCGCCCAGACACCGCGCCTGAAACGCAGAAGGGTTACGTCCGATTTCTTCAGCAGATGTGTGAGCTTGC
This sequence comes from Planctomycetaceae bacterium, assembly GCA_003506095.1. Classification (GTDB taxonomy): domain Bacteria; phylum Planctomycetota; class Planctomycetia; order Pirellulales; family Pirellulaceae; genus UBA6163. The sequence continues at coordinate 909 of DNWZ01000775.1, forward strand.
TGCCGATTGGTTGCGGAGCCAAAAGTTGCGGCTGTTTACTGACCGCCAAGTTTTGTGGCAGCAGGCCGATTCATTCGCCCGTGCGGCGCACGAATCGCTGGACCTTAAGGAAACGGCATACATCGTCGCTAATGAAGGGCGTCGCTTGGTAGGGTGCGACCGGGTCAGTGTCGCGATCAAACGTGGCAACAAGTGTCGCGTGATGGCGATCAGTGGCCAGGATACGATTGAGAATCGTTCGAATATTGTGTCGGCGTTGAACACACTGGCAACTCGCGTCGTTGCCGCGGGCGAGCCGCTGTGGCATGACGGTACGACCGAAGATTTGCCGCCTCAGATCGAAGAAGCTTTAGAAGAATACGTCGACTTGTCTTATGGTCGCAACATTGCAGTGCTACCGCTGCGCGAGCCGCATCGTGGCGGGCAGGAGCAACAAGGTGCGGCCGGGCAAGTCGATCGCGACAACGCGCACCGTGGTGAAGTGATCGGCGCGTTGATTGTTGAACAGATTGAGAGCGACTTGCCGGCCGAAATTTTCCGTGCTCGTGTCGATCTGGTGTATGAGCATGGGACACGTGCGATCGCTAATTCGCTTTCGCACAGCAATCTGTTCATGATGCCGGTTTGGAAAACACTCGGCAAAGCGACCGACTTGTTTCGTGGTCGTGCGCTGCCAAAAACCATCGCGGTGTTGACTGCGTTGGCGGTGATCAGTCTAGGGATGATCTTCGTTCCGCTGGAACTGCAATTGGAAGCCGAAGGGAAACTAGAGCCCGACGCTCGTCGTGAAGTATTCGCCCCCATTGATGGTGAAGTGATCGAGGTGTTGGTTGATCACTCGGCAAAAGTCGACGTGGGAACACCGCTGGTGAAACTGCGGAACCGACAACTCGAAATGGAAATGACCGAACTGTTGGGTCAAATCCGCACGACGACTGCGGAGTTTGAACGAGTCCGTAAGGTACTGGGCGAGCGAAGGTCGCTTGAGCCCAACGAACAGAAACAATTGCAAGGGGAAGAATTCGAGTTTCGCGTCCGCCTGGAAGCGTTGCGAGAGAAACTCGCTTTGCAGAAAGAACGCGAGGAACAATTAACGATTTGTTCCCCGATCCAGGGTACCGTGATGAGCTGGGATGTCGAAAAGACACTCCGCAGCCGTCCGATCATGACCGGTCAAGTGCTGATGGAGATTGCTGATTTGAGTCAGCCCTTGCATTTGGAAGTGAACATGCCTGACAAACGGATGGGGCACTTGGATAAGCGAATCCGAGAACTCGATCAACCGACTTTGCCCGTTCGTTATGTACTTGCAACGCACCCAGACGAACCGATGTTGGCCGAATTGCCCAGATCCGAAATCCAGCTTCGTGCACAGGTTGATGCCGAGCAAGGGTCAACGGTCAAGATGCGAGCGATCCCCGATCGTGAACAGCTTGAAAAACGTTCACCGCGACCCGGTGCGAAGGTAATTGCGAATGTTCAATGTGGCAAACGTGCAGCGGGTTTTGTCCTGTTTCACGAAGTCTATGAATGGCTGTGTAAGTTCTTGTTTTAGGTGTCGTTTTCGGTCTCGCTGCTCACAATTCTTATAATCCATGCTGGGTTTATGCCCAGGAGCCTTATGATGCGACGCATGTCCAAGGTCACTTCGATAACATTGCTAGTTTCCGCGTCTCTTGTGGGAGATTGGGTATTTGCGCAACCACCACAATCCAATGGGCTTGAGTTGCGTGCAGAGAATTGCATTGTAAAAACGATACAAAGCATACGTGTCCCAGCGATCGCCGAGGGCCAAATCACCGAGATGTTGGCCGTTGAAGGGTCGAACGTAACCAAGGGTCATTTGTTGGCGGTCTTAGATGACACGCAAGCAAAGTTGGCTTTGGACTTGCGAAAAGCGGAGGAGCGTGAAGCGGAACTCAACGCATTGAATGATGTCAATTACCGCGACGCCGAAAACAGTGAGCGATCGGCGAAGGCCGAAGCGGAAGCTTACAAAGAGTTACGTCGCCAAGGCGCAGTTCCCTACTGGGAAATGGAAAAGAAGATTCTAGAGGCCGATCGAGCCACTTTGAGAATCGAGTTGGCACAGTTGCAGCAAGATGTTGCGAAAGTTCAGTACATTGCCAAGCGATCCGAACGTGCGTTGGCGGAATACGAACTGACCCGTCGTCAGGTGATCGCACCATTTGGCGGATTCGTCGAAAATCGCATGGCACAGCTAGGTGAATGGGTTCAGCCCGGTTCGCCGATCGTGCAACTGGTTCAGCTTGATAAATTGCGAGTGGAAGGCGACATCGACGCGCTTGGGTATCCAGGAAAGATCACGCGCGGCACCCCAGTGAAGGTCATGATTTATGCCAACAGCCGACGCACAGGAGCTTCAGCGGCCGACGCCATTTCGGTCGATGCCAAGATCGGCTTCGTGAGCAGCGAAATCGACCTGAACCATCGATATCGAATTTGGGTAGAGGTCGAAAATCAACAAGTCGGAGATGAATGGGTATTCAAACCAGGCATGGAAGCTGACATTCAAGTCTTTCCGTCAAGCGTCGTGAATTAAGCTAGGTTATGGCCACACTTGCCGAATCGCTTGTCAGCAGTTCATCGCGACCGCTGACGGTTCGAAAACGCCCCGACTTAACCGCCAGCCGTCACCATTACCAGGGGACGGGTTATTGGGTGGTTAAGGAACCGGTGGGTTTGCAATATTTTCGTTTTCACGACGAAGAGTATTTTATTCTCGGATTGCTGGACGGTCACGTCAGTCTGCAGCAAATCAAAGACGGATTTGAGCAGCGTTTCGCACCGCAGAAGATTACTTTTGGTGATCTGCAACAATTCATTGGTATGTTGCACCGCAGCGGTTTGGTAATCAGTAACGCGCCGGGACAAGGCAAGGCACTTAAGGTCCGTGGGCAGACCAAGAAACGGAAAGAATTGGTCGGAAAGTTCACGAACATCTTTGCCATCCGCTTTCGCGGATTCGACCCCGAGCGAATTTTAAACTTTCTGATTCCTTGGTTTGGCTGGATCTTTACGGTACCGGCATTGATTTGTTTCTCGTTGTTCTTCCTGTCCGCTGCGTTATTGCTCGGTTCGCAGTACGACACTGTCTATGCTCGCCTGCCCTCCTTTCATCAATTTTTCGCAGCCGACCGGTGGTTGTACCTTGGCGCGACCATGGCACTGGTAAAAGTGCTGCATGAGTTCGGGCACGGCCTCAGTTGCAAGAAGTTTGGCGGTGAGTGTCACGAGATCGGAGCGATGTTGCTGGTCTTTACGCCGTGCTTGTATTGTAATGTTTCCGACTCCTGGATGTTGCCCAATAAATGGAAACGTGTTTGGATTGGCGCGGCGGGTATTTATGTTGAACTGATCCTCGCTGCAGTTGCCGCATACGTGTGGTATTTTTCCGAACCCGGTTTGCTGAACGATCTATGCTTGAACATGATGTTCTTGAATTTGGTCAGTACGATTCTCGTCAACGGCAATCCACTGTTGCGTTTTGACGGGTACTACATCTTGATGGATGCGTTGGAGATTCCAAACTTACGACAAAAGGCAACGGAAGTCCTGAAGCGTTGGTTTCAGAAAACGTGTCTCGGATTAGAGCTGCAGGATGATCCGTTCTTGCCCAAGCGGAATCAAGCGTTGTTTGCAATCTATACAGTTGCAAGCGTGATCTATCGCTGGGTGGTTGTATTCTCGATTTGTTGGTTTTTGATCCAGGTTCTGGAACCCTATGGCTTGCAGTCGCTCGGTCGCATGTTCGCCGTCGCCGGGTTCGCCGGCCTGATCGCTCAGCCCGTGATTCAAACGTGGAAGTTCATCCGTACTCCTGGAAGGCTTGCCAAAGTGAAACGTCGCCCTCTGTTCGCTTCTTTAGGGATCCTCGCGGCAGCGATTGCCGCCGTGATTTATATCCCATTGCCTTATCGAATTCACACCGCATTTGAAATCCGGCCTACCCGCGCAGGTTCGGTTTATGCAGGTGTACCTGGCCAGATCATTCGCACCGTTAAAGCGGGTACGGAGGTTCGCGCCGGCGACGAACTTGCGGTCTTGCGAAACCTTGACTTGAATCTAAGGTTGACCGAGTTGATCGGCCAAGAGAAAGAAGCCGTCGCGAAACTGCGCAACTTGCAACTTCGTTCGCGCGCCGACGAAACGCTGAAGGCTCAACTAGAAACGCAGGTCGAATTGATACAATCGTTGCGCCAGTTGCAAGAGCGGACACGAGAAGAAATCGGCCGTTTGGTGGTTGTTGCCAAACGTGATGGCGTTGTTATTCCGCCGCCTGAAAAAGAAGCACAAGGCGGCGATGGTCGATTGCCGGGTTGGACCGGGTCGCCGCTTGCCGAACGAAATCGCGGAGCGCTTTTAACGGCGGAAGATCTGATCTGTGAAATCGGTTCGCCGACGGAACTGGAAGCGGTTTTGATCGTTGACCAAGGCGACGTTCAATTGGTCGACGTGGGCCAGTGGGTCGATATGAAGTTAGAATCTAGTCGCATTGACACCTTCTCAGGAACGATCGCAGAGAAGTCACAGACCGAGATCCGCAGTACATCGGCTTCCCTTGCGCTGCAGACTGGGGGCGACTTACAAACGGAGATCGACCCTCAGACCGGTCAAGCCAAGCCGCGAAATGTTTCTTATCAAGTCCGCGTGCCGCTGGATAATGTCGATGTGCCGCTGAGGCCTGGATATCGTGGCGTCGCTAAGATTCATGCCGAACCTATGTCGCTGGGTCAACGGTTCTGGCGTTTTGTCGCTAAGACATTCAACTTCGATTTCTAGGCACTGCGTTGCGACGGCGCGCCCTTTGCCACTGACGCTTGACGCACTGAGCAGTCGCCGACACCGGGACTGCGGTTTGGGGCGACCGTCAGGACAGTGGGATGCACCGCTATCGGATGGCTTCGCTTTGACCGACAAACGGTTTTGTCTGCCTGTGATTATCGACCAACCAGTCGATAGACGACTTCGATGAAAGTGTCGATCCACTTGACTTTGCGATGCTCCCTGCCAAAAGGCGAAATCACTTGTCACTGATACTCGAGCCATCTACCGCCCCTTCGTTGTTGGTCGCCGCCCAGGAAGACCGTCCCGAAGCTTGGGGCCGATTTGTCCATTTGTACGGGCCGTTGATTTATCGCTGGGTGCGTCGATCAGGGTTGCAAAGCAGCGACGCAGCCGATGTCACCCAAGACGTGTTGCTGTCGGTCTCAAACGATTTGCCGAGGTTTGATCCGAGCCGAGTCGGGGCGAAGTTTCGTGCCTGGTTGTGGACGATCACCCGCCGACGCGTCGTCGATTGGCGTCGCGGCCAACCGACCGAACTCGCGATGGGTTCTGCGGTGCTGGCATCCGTCGTCGCGACCGATGCGCCTGGCGATCACGATTCGGGATGGAATGAATTGTCAGACATGCCACCAACCGATGCCCGTGTCGACACCCAAACATTGCTGCGTCGTGCGGTCGCCATTTACCGCGACCGGTTCGACTCCAAATCATGGCAAGCGTTTTGGGCAACCGTTGTCGAAGG
>DNWZ01000382.1 GCA_003506095.1 Planctomycetaceae bacterium
CCGATTTATATCGTTCCCGAAGACAAGAAAAAACAAGTCAACAAACTCAAGGCGGCGCTCAAAGAGGCAGACAGTCTCTATCTGGCGACGGACGAGGATCGCGAAGGGGAAGCGATTTCGTGGCACTTGTTCGAACTGCTCAAGCCTAAAGTGCCGGTTCACCGCTTGGTGTTTCACGAAATCACCAAGGAAGCGATTCAAAAAGCGCTGGCAAGTCCGCGAAAAATCGACGACGGTTTGGTCCAAGCTCAAGAAACGCGTCGCGTGCTGGACCGATTGTACGGTTACGACGTGTCGGCGCTGCTTTGGAAAATCGTCGGTGGCGGATTGTCAGCCGGACGCGTCCAAAGCGTGGCGGTGCGATTGATTGTCCAGCGTGAACGCGAGCGGATCGCCTTCCGCAGCGGCACCTATTGGGACCTCGAAGCGGTCTTCAAGACCGCATCCGGCGAACGGATGCCGGCAACCTTGGCCGCCGTCGATGGCCGCAAATTGCCCAGCGGTAAAGATTTTGATTCGACCAACGGCAAGCTGAAAAACCCAGAATTATTGCTCCTGGACGAAGCGCAAGCGACCGCATTGGCCCAGCGACTGCGCGGCGTGGACTTCAAAGTGACCAATGTCGAAGTCAAGCCGTTTGTCGAACGCCCGCGTGCTCCGTTCACCACCAGCACGCTGCAGCAGGAAGCCAACCGCAAGCTCGGCTTTACCGCTCGCCGCACGATGCAAACCGCCCAGCGGTTGTACGAAAATGGTTACATCACTTACATGCGAACCGACAGCACGACGCTCAGCCAGGAAGCGATCGGAGCGGCACGCGATTTGGTGCGCAGCGAATACGGCCAAAACTTTCTCCATCCCGAAATTCGCACCTATTCTCAAAAGGTCAAGAACGCCCAAGAGGCTCACGAAGCGATTCGCCCAGCAGGTACGCCGTTCCGCTTGCCCGGCACGGTTCGTGGCGAGCTGGATGGTGACCAATTTCGCCTGTTCGAGATGATCTGGAAGCGAACGATCGCTTGCCAGATGGCGGACGCTCGCAAGCAGCGGATCACGGTTACGATCCAAGGTGGTGGTGCGACCTTTACGGCCAGCGGCACCAGCATCGAGTTTGAAGGTTTCTTGCGGGCCTATGTCGAAGGCAGTGACGACCCCGAAGCGGAATTGGCTGACAAAGAAACGCTGCTGCCGAACGTGAAATCGGGCGATGCGTTGGCCGATGATCGGCTTGATCCCAAAGGCCATACGACCCAACCGCCAGCTCGTTACAGCGAAGCTTCGCTAACCCGCGCCTTGGAAGAAAAAGGGATCGGCCGGCCGAGTACTTACGCATCGATTATCGATACGATTCAGGCGCGAAATTACGTCTACAAAAAAGGGAATGCGCTGGTCCCAAGCTGGACCGCGTTCCTGGTGATTCGTGTCATGGAGGAATATTTTAAGGAGCTGGTCGATTATGAGTTTACCGCTCAAATGGAGGACTTCCTCGACTCGATCAGCCGCAAAGAGGCCGACGCGTCGCTCTACTTACGAGACTTTTATTTTGGCAACGACGGTGTCGATGGTGCGAGCAAGATCGGTTTGAAGCCACGGCTCGAAGGGGCGTCGATCAAGCCGCTGGAAATGGCCCGCTTTACGCTCGGGATCCCTGAGGCGGGCGACAATCGAGAANNGAACTGCTCGCTTCCGGTGAAAAGCAGAATGAACCGATCGGAACGCATCCCGAATCGGGCCAGCCCATTTTCGTCAAAGTCGGACGCTTCGGCCCCTACATCCAACTGGGCGACAACGACGATCCGGAGAAAAAGAATCGCTCCCTGCTTAAAGGCATGCTTCCCGAGGAATTGACGATCGACGTCGCTTGCAAGCTGTTGTCGCTGCCGCGTGACTTGGGCAAACACCCTGAGTCAGGCGAAGCGATCGAGGCCAATGACGGACGTTATGGGCCGTACATCAAGTGCGGCACCGATACCCGGTCGCTGCCCGCAGGGGTCAGCCCGATTCAAGTGACGCTGGGTGAAGCGCTCGAATTGCTCAAACAGCCCAAGCAGAGGGGCCGAGCCGCACCTAAGGAGCCGATCAAATTATTCGACGTCTCGCCGATTACCGAACAGCCGGTTAAAGTACTCGAAGGTCGATTTGGCCCTTACGTGACTGACGGCGTGACCAACGCATCGTTGCCACGAACGGCCAACCCCGAGGAGTTCACATTCGAGGCGGCGCTTGCGTTGCTTGCCGAGCGAGCGGCCAAGGGTCCAAGCAAGAAAGCGACCAAGAAAAAGGCGGCGAAGAAAGCCGCGACCAAGACAGCGAAAAAAGCGTCAACCAAGAAGGCAGCGACCAAGAAAAAAGCCGCTGCAAAGAAAGGTGTCGCGAAGAAAAAGAGTTGATCGAACAGCGAAAACGCATCCGACTGGCATCTTGTCGGTGTTGCCTCGCGATCGACAACGGACTTACGATTACAATCCTTCCGTTCCCATTCCCCCGTTTTTAAGACTACGAAGAGCAATTCATGGCCGGTACCGAACGTCAACGCGAAATCCGTCGTCTGCGAACACGACGCAAGAAAACCAAGATGTTGATCGAAAAAGCGAAGAAGGCGAGTCCTGCCTCTAAGATCGAAATCGCTCGTAAATTGCGAATGCTGACGCCGGGTGCTGATGTCATCATCCAGCGTGAAGGCCTCGTTTGATCCTTCGGATAGAAATGCCGCGTTGGATCGGTTGCCTGGCCAATCAGTCTTTTTGAGTCGCCGATTGCTGGGCAAATCGTCGCACGAATCTTGCCAAGGGGTTGGCCTTCAGCGGATAATTCAGCGGTCGCTCATCACGACCGCCGTGGATGATGCTGCGGGGCGTTGACCAGCGGCGACACGGATACTGAAAAAACGCTCTCGATTATTGGAACCCGATACATGCGATCGCCCATTTACCTGTTCGCCGCTCTCGCTTCGGCCGGAATTGCCTTTTACTTGGCATCTGCCCCAGCGCCTCAAGCGAACAATGCCGACGGCGACCAAGTCGTCGCATCGGAAACTTCGTCTGCTGTCATGGCCGAGCCTGGCACGTTGACTTTGCGAGTCGACGACATGCACTGCGAGTTCGGGTGTTTTCCAACGGTTCGCAAAACGCTGGAAGGTTTCGACAAAGTCGTATCCGTGACGCTGGACGCACAGGCCGAAGAAGGGACATTGGACAATCCACAAGTGTTGGTGACCTACGAATCAGGTTTCGACCTCAGTGCTGCGCAAGCCAAGTTGGCGAAAAGCGGTTTTGCTAAGTCCAGCATCGTACCGTGACGCTGTCGACGACGAATCGATCGGTCGGGGTTTCGTCGTTAGGGCGATCCGATGGGGTGTTACTGGTCGGCCATGGAACCCGTGACACCGTTGGCACCGACCAGTTCTTTCAGCTTGGGAAATTACTTGCCGATCGCTTATCACCGGTGCCCGTTGAAGCTTGCTTGTTGGAATTGCAGCCGCCGACAATTGCCGAAGGTTGGCAGCGGCTGGTAGATCGAGGGGCCAAGGCCGTTCACGCGGTGCCGCTGCTTTTGTTTGCGGCGGGACATGCGAAGTCCGACATTCCCGATGAGTTGGCGAAATGTCAATTGACGACTCCCCATGTTCGTTGGGACCAATCTCAACCGCTTTCGCGGGCTGCGGAGCTGATTGCGTTGTCTTTGCGGCGAATCGATGAGGCGATTCGCCAATCGAATCTGGATTCACGGTCGTCGGCGCTGGTCATGGTCGGTCGCGGCAGTCATGATCCGTGTGCTCAAGCCGACATGCGAGTTCTGACCGAATGTGTCGCCCGGAGGTGGTGTTTCAAGGTTCGCCAGACGGCGTTTTATGCGATGGCGACTCCCAAGTTGCCCGAGACGCTTGATCGCATCGCTGAATCGGGCGAAGTTTCGGACATCCTCGTCCAACCGCATATTCTCTTTGAAGGTTCCATTCACCAATCGATTCTTGGGATCGTTGCCCAAGCACGTCAAAGGTATCCAGAAATTCGATTTTGGTGTTCGGGATACCTTGGTCCCGAACCTGAATTGGTAGATGCTTTAATCCGCCGAATTCAGCAAGCGATTGCTGTTTCTGTTGTATAACGCTCTTAGGCGGAAATCTCAAAGGCGATTGGGCCGTCTATGCGATCTATGCCGTTTTCGCAGAAGCGGTCAGCTTGCGGAACATCTCATAGAAGAAAAATACGGATAACGCCAGCGCCAGCGAGCCCGCCGTATTCCACACCAGGCTCAAGTTGGAACTGGTCATTCCGCAGTAAAAAAATACGATCGCACATACGACAACGACAGCGGCTTGTGCACCATCAACCAACGCCTTGGATCGCATTTCTTTTGCTCCCTTGCGATTGCTGGTGGAAATCGCTGATTGCGCAGATTCATTTGCTAGTTCTCGCATTTGATCCATCGGCACTTCGAGTTCCGCAGCCGGTCGTTTCGGTCGCACGCGTTCCTGTAATTCGCGTTTGGCTTCTCGGGGCTGCGATGAAAACTGGCTGGCAGCGGGTTTGACCGAATGATCAGCGGGCTTGGCAGTCGGTAGAGGATCTTGGCCCATCCGTCGAAGCAATTGATTCATATAAGCTTCGACAGAATCCTCTTCCTCCTCAGCGACCGCTTGCGTTGACGAACCAGCGGCAAAGCCGGTTGGTCGGCCGGACTCAGATTGGCTCGAATAAGCCGCTTCATCGGCATTCGGATCGACCAAGTCTTCCTCGGCCGAATCTGCGAACGATTCTCGGAACGCTCGTTCGTCAAAATCCTTACGCCGCATTTCGATTGGAGGTGACAGATCGTCCTCAATTTCATCGTCATCCTTGTCGCTTGCGTCTGCTTCGGAAACCGCCGCACCGACCAAACGTTTTGATTTAACCATCGGGTCTGGGTTTGAGAAACCGACCTTAAAGTCACGATCGCTTTGGGTAACCGTGTCGAGTTCGTTGATCAGCATGCGAGCAAGGGAGAGCGCGCTGGCTTCGGGATCGAGTCCGTTGTGCTCGCTTTCGGCGATCGCCCGGCCGATTTCATCGTCCGACGCATCGTCCGACGCATCGTTGTCATGGACGTACTTGCTCAGGCGTGCCAAGACGGCCAGGTTGTCCTCAGCGTCTTCGGCCTGCTCAGCGTCTTCGGCCTGCTCAGGTAGGTACGCTTCGGCGGATGTCCGCTGGCTGGCTGAATAATCATCGAACCAACTGCTTGTCGGCCCTTCGGATCGCTGAATCAACGCCGCCAAAAGGCTCGCCTCGTCGGCGTCCGAATCGTCTTCGGCAGGCTTTTCATCGGTCGCTCGTTCATCGATAAGAATGTTTGCAGCGGAATCGTCGGCATCTGCGAAATTGTCATCACTCGATGGAAAGCTTGCACCCAAATAACCGCTCATCGGTTCAGTATGGAATGATTCTTCGCCGGTTTCGACTTTCAGCACTTCGGTGCGCGAGTGAATGGATTCCAGCCACTGCGATTGAGTTTCTGGTTCGTTCTGCTGGTCGTCGCCAGAGGCCAAGGGCTGCAAGGGTTCATCGTCAGTTGCGTGAGAATCGCTTCGATTCCAGCTAGCCGGTGACGATGCATCCGATGCGACGGACGACGGCGTGTTCCAGGTTGATTGGCTGGCTGGTGGTTCTTCATGATCTGCTGCCGCTTGCGGTTCAGATGCAGGTTTGTGCCACTGGGATATTACACCCGTATCATCGGGCGAATCGGTTGGTCCGCTGGCTCGTTTAGTGTCGACGTCCTGGTGGTTGGCGGGACGGTTTTCTGCCTGGGGATGATAGGACGAAAAAGCCGCAGCGGCAGAAGCGACAAGATCTGGGATGTTGGATACATGAGTCGCTTCGACTTGCAACTCATTATCGGCGGGAGGGGTGGAGATCGCTGGAATAGGAAACAGCGAACTGGGTAAAGGTGCTGTAAACACCTGGTCAGTGGCCGCTGGCGTTATTTTTTGGCTGGCGAGTTGGTCATAGTCTTCGCGGAGTTGAGCCAACTGACGCTCGGTGTTTTTTAAATCGCGTTCACTTTCAGCCGCCTGATCTCGCACGTCTTGCAGTTGCTCGGGCGTCGGTCGTAACGCCAACTCCGATTCAATACTTGCGACCTGCGAATGCAATTCGCTGATTTGCGACCGCAAAGCGACGGACTCATCTCGCGATCGCGTCAAATCGATCGTTGTCGATTTCAAATCGGCCGAAATCGATTCCAAGTCATGGTTAAGCCGATCGGCCTGGGCACTCCAGGCGAGCTTTTCTGAAATGTGCTCGCGCAGTGTTGAATCGAGTGTCGTCCGCAACGTATTGAGTTGCACTCGTTCTAGGTCGGCGTTCCTGACGCGTTGACGACTGGCGTCCAGTTCCATCTGCAATTGATCGATGGTGTTTTTCAGCTGCGTCACCGCCGCCAATTCACTTCTTTGGCTCGCTTCGAGCGAGTTCGAAAGCTTGGTGATTTGGTCAGCTTGTCCACAACAAACATCTTTCAATTCGTCGATTCTTAAACGCGACTTCTCGGCATCGGATTTAAGTCTCGCTATGAGGCTGGATGCCTCACCGGCTTGCTGATTCATACGGCGAAGGTGCGATTCAGCTTCGTCCAACTTCGCACGCGTTATCTGCTGAGCGTCGCTGGCTATTGCTCGCTGGGCGAACGCTTCATCGCGTTGTCGAATCGCTTCTTGCAAGGATTGACGCGTTGCCGCTTCCGCATTTTGGCTTGCGGCGCCTGCTTCCCGCAAGGAAGCAATTGTACGATTCAGCTTGGATTGTTCAGCCAGGAGGGTCGCTTGCTGTTCTTGCGCATCGTCGTTCAATTGGACAACTTGACCGTTCAACGAGTCGATCTCGGCCTTTAATAAGGCCGCCGTTTGTGTCGCTTGAACCACTTCGTCTTGCGCGGCTTCTAATTGCTGGACGACAGCAGCCAGCTTTGCTTGGTACTCTTGTTCGCTCTTGCGAGCCGCCGCAACCTCGGCCATCAGTTCCGAGTTTCGCTTGGCCTGGACATGAATCTGAGCGAGCGAGGTGACGGGTTCGCGAGCCATCGGTTCGTCAACGACGGCTTCATCGCCACGGCCAAGAAGCTGCACACTGCCGCTGGCAATCTGCAAACCATCCAATACCGATTGGCTGCTCGGAGTTCGAGGGACGCTTGGGGGTGTTGCCGTCAGTGGTTGTGAAAATTTTAGTCGCTTTTGAGTTGGCAAGTTGTCGCTAGAGCCCACTTCGTCCGTCGTGATCGGTGTTTCATTGCGACTAGGTTTCTGCGGTTCTGCTGGCTTCGTGTTTACAAAGACGTTGTGACGAGCTGCGACATGCGTCGTCTCGATCGACTCGTCTTCATACTGATCCCCATTCGCTTCGGAGGCCGGCAGGTCGATCATCTCGAAGCAGTACTGCCCCAGTCGGACCACATCGCCCAATCCCAGAATCGATTCGGCCACACTTTTGCCGTTGATTTCCAGCGGCACGCAATAGCCGCGGATCATGATTCGGCCGTTGTCGCGCAGGATCACAGCGTGCAATGGCCTCAGGCTCGCATCGCTTAACCGAACTGTGCAACCTTCACCGCTACCAAACGTGCAACGGGTTGTGTTGATTCGCAGTCGTCGCGCTGGCATTCCTGTGCGAGTCACACGCAATTCAATCCCAACGGTCGGATCGAGCGGTGGAACAAATGTCCGGCGGGTTTTGTTCGATTTTTGCGGCCCAGCGTTTTGGCTGGTCCCCGGCGATGAAGCCTCGATTTCAGCCGTCGCCATGGCTCCCAGGGCAATCGATGCTTCGCCGGATTTCGATTCGTTTGGCTCGGTTGTCAAGTGATTCATCCTTGCGCTTAATCATTCTCTCGCCGAGTTCCAACGAAACTCAGGTTACGGCCGCCGTCAACCAGATCCGATGACCCGCTACGGAGGTGGAGACGGTCCGGTCACCACGAGGCAGAAATTCTTCCTCTTCGGTTATCGGTACCAATCGTGCCGAAGCATTCAAAAACTTTGCCACCAAATCGCTCAATTCTGCTCAACTTCAGTTCACAATCCTGTCCCAAACAACCGTCCAAAAGTTTGTGACTGGCGTTTGACGTGTAATTTACGGTCCAAAACCCCTGGCAACCGTTCGCAACCCACTCGTCCATCTGAGTTTGTATCGCAAACGATTCTCTTGGTGCCACGCTGAAATTTTGCTGTACCCGCCAAAAACAGGTCCGCAAATGGCTCTCAATTGCGACAGTTTGCCTATTTTTCAGCCGTGCGTCCGCGATCAACTGTTGACTTGCCGGTAACCTGACTCCAAAGATCTGAGCAGTCGCTGTTGGTTTGCTCCGCCTAAAACATTCCCACAACGTTGTCGTACACCGGATGCCCACGCGTCATCTCATCATTATCCTTGGCGACCAACTTTCGCCTTCTCTATCGGCCTTCGATGGTTTTGATATCAAACGTGATCGCATTTGGATGGCCGAAAATGACCAAGAAGCGACCCATGTGTGGTGCCATAAGTATCGCCTCGTCGGATTCTTTGCCCCGATGCGACATTTTCGCGATGCGTTGCAGAACCGAAACCACAACGTCGAGTACCACGAATTGTCTGCCGATCGACGAAAAGCTCGCGGTTGCAGCTTCGCCTCGCTGATCGCCCAGTCGTTCCAGCAGGATCGTCCCGAGCGTGTGATCATGACGCAACCGGGCGACCACCGGGTGCAAACGGAGATTATCCAGGCGTGTCAGTCCGCGAAAGTCGAACTGCAGATTCGCGAAGACCGCGACTTCTTTTGCACGCCACAACGATTTGCCGATTGGGCTTCGACCCGGAAAACGCTCGTCCTGGAAAACTTCTATCACGTTATGCGAACCGAACACGATGTGATGATGCAGTCGCCCAAGCAGCCCGCAGGTGGCCAGTGGAACTTTGATCACGAGAATCGAAAGAAGTTTCCCAAAGGCGGCCCTGGCGAGGTGCCTCCGCCACCAAAGTTCGAGCCCGATGCCGTCACTCGGCGAGTCATGGATATGGTCAATCGTCGCTTTGCGGATCACCCCGGTTCGACCGATCGGTTTGATTTGCCGGTGACCCGCGACCAAGCTCTGGTCTTGCTGAATGACTTCATCGAAAATCGTCTGCCTGGCTTTGGTGAGTATCAAGATGCGATGTGGGCTGGCAGCGACTTTCTTTATCATTCGCGTCTCAGCCACGCGATGAACCTGCACCTATTATCGGCACACGAAGTCGTCCACGCCGCCACAACGACTTGGGCTTCGGGCCATGCGCCGATTGCCGCGACCGAAGGTTTTGTTAGACAAGTACTCGGTTGGCGGGAATACGTTCGTGGCATCTATTGGCTGAAGATGCCTCAGTATGCCCAGTTAAACGAATTGAATTGCGATCCCGATCAAGATGTTCCATCCTTTTATTGGGATGGAAAAACGGAGATGGCCTGTGTTGCTGATTCGATGCGATTGTTGATTCAGACCGCATATGCGCATCACATTCAACGGTTGATGGTTTTAGGATTGTATGCCCAATTGCTTGGCGTTCACCCAGAATCATTCAACCGTTGGCATATGGCCATGTATGCCGACGCGATCGACTGGGTCAGCCTGCCCAATGCCCTAGGGATGAGCCAGCATGGTGACGGTGGGATTATGGCCACCAAGCCGTACTGTGCTAGCGGTAACTACATCAACGGCATGAGTAACTATTGCGGAAAGTGTCGTTACAATCCCAAGTTGGCGATCGGCGATGATGCCTGTCCGTTCACGACACTCTATTGGGATTTTCTCGATCGCCACAGCCAGCGGTTCAAGTCGAATCATCGAATGACGATGCAACTGAAGAACTTAGAACGCAAGAGCGCTGATGAAATGCAGCAGATTCGAATCCGCGCGGCGGAACTGCGAAACGGCAAAGCGGTTTAACGTACCATCCCGCCGGGTAATGTTTCTGGTCGCTGGGCCAGTTGCCAATAAATCATCTCGCCTTGGCGGCGAGTCAGCAACAAGGCTCGTTGCGTGGCAGGCAGTCGCGCCCTGACCACCTCATACAAATCTCGCAACATCGATTCGTTGTCGCCATAGTAGCTGTGTCCCAGCAAACTCAAATCGATACCGCTGACATCGATCGTTTCCACGTCCGGCACCACAACGACGAACTGGCCGCTTTCACCTGCGCGGGGGTATCCATGAACTTGCTTGGATGCGATCAACGCTTGGTCATTGGATGATGCATAAAGCGTTACCTGATTGGACACCAATGCCAGGGCTGGCGCCAGATCACGGCGAAACCGATCGGCGTCGACGTCCGGTGCCGCTAAAACGATTCGGTCAAACAGGGGTGGATCTTGCTCATCCATCTGCCAACTGATTTGTCGCATCACCGCCGTCATCGGACGATTGCCCATACTGTGAGCCACAACATTGATCGATTTCGCGCCGCTTTGGCTGGCAAGTTCGATCAAGAATTTTCGCAAGTGCTCTTCGGTCCATTCGGCATTGGTTTCGTCGATCGGATATCCGACCAATGTGCCTTGGCTGGGCCAGCTATAACAAACCGGTACGCCTTCGAATGGAAGGTCAATGGCAATCTGGGCGGTCCGTCTTACCGCCGATTGAAAGTCGACATTGTATCCGTGAATAAAAACCAACAGATCACTTGATGGTGATCTGGAAACGGTATCAGCCAATCTCTCGTGAAAGTCGTTTTCTGATAACTCGACCGCACTGGTCAGAACGATATGTTCGCGCTGATCTTCATGGATCTCAAACCTTAATAGGCTTGGCCGTTCGACCTTGCCACGCTGGTGAACATCGGGCACCGTGACCTCGCAAATGCCGCGAACCAGTCTGCCGCGGTCTGCTGTGTAGGTCACCCCATGTTTTTCGATCGTCGCCTGGCCCATCGCGATACACGCGATGGCGAGCGCGCTGCAGCCACCCGCAAGCATCGTTATCGTGCCCGCGCCGCGTGCATTGCCTCGCATCCAGAGCAAGCCGGCGAATGCGAACAACAGCATCGCAATCCCGCTCAGTAAAACAAACAGATTTTTCTGGCCGCCGAGGTCGTAAGCCGACAGGGGCAAGTCATCTCGCATTCGATCGGTGGCATAGAAAACTTGAACCGTCGCATAACCCGCTTCGGCGTCGCGAATCGTTCCTGCCGGTAAGCTTGAAAAGGGATCGGATAGGCTCTTGGTCGCGTTGCGTTGAATCACCTGATCACGCATGCGTTGGGGTTCGGCCGTCTGAACCTCCAGGCTTTGCGGTTCCATTGCCGCAGGAGGGGCAGAGTCAGCAGCGGGCGATGTACGTGCCATCGGTACGCTCTCGGCCTGCTCTCGCGTTTCTTCGCCACCGATTCGATCGACATTTTGTGAACGCGAGCATCCGGCGGCCACCATTAGGCAGAGAAGCAGAACCGTTTTGGGCATCCGTTGAACTGAATCGGTTCTGCAACACGATCCAAGGTAGCAAGCAGACATGACACATCGGTCCCGCAAAAAAGTAAGAATACGATCGCAAGTCGATTGTCTACAAACGATCGATTCCGAAAGTCGATAGCAGTCCAAGTTTTCGATCGCACGCCGCGTTTTTGAAGGCGACTGAGAACCAATGTCCATGTGATTGCTTGTTCACGCTCGGGGGCTCTTGGGTTCAATCAAGGCTAGCGTTTAGCAAATCGAGCAAGCGATGCAGTTCTTGAAGCGTTTCTTCGTCGAGCGACCAGCCATACGGTTTCCGGCGTTTTGTATTGGGGAACAATCCGTATTGATGGAGTAAATACTTTTCGACCGCCAGGAATCCGTCCAAGCCGGCCTGCAGTTGCAGCGAAACCAGAGCACACAGCGGCAAGTAGATTCGATAAATGGTGGCTTCATCCCCACACTGAAGCGCCTTCCATAACGCGACGATCGCAGGCAAAAACTCCATCCCTGGTATTGTGCCGACGATCCCTCGTCGATAACTGTCAACCAACGCAAAGCCGCCCGACCCCTCAAATATGCTCGCTCGTCCGCCAGTGGCGTCACGGAGTTCGGACAATTTCGGCCCGATCGGTGATGCTTCGGGCTTGAACAGAATCTTCTTATCGCCATAGCGCTGCAGCAATTCTTTACTGACAGAAATCGGAATTTCTTTTCCAACGTATCCCGAGGCATCTTGAACGATCAACGGCAACGAAACCGCTTCGGCCAATGCACAGAAATATTCCAACACCGCGCCAGCAGGCAACGCGGAAGAGATTGGCGGAATCGCCATGATGGCATGACAATTCGATTCTTCTGCGCAGCGGGCGTATTGCAACGCTTGCTGAATACTTTCCCCCCCAACGCCGATCACCACGACACCACGTCCCGCCGCCATTTGGCCTAACTGCCGCGTGACGTCAAGTCGTTCGTCACAGGTTAACTTCAGCAGTTCACTTACCATGCCGGTGCAATAGCCATTGGCACCTTGTTCAAACGCCCAATCAACCAATTTCGACATACTATCAAAATCAATCGATTCATCATCTCGAAACGGTGTGTGGACAACGGGCAATACGCCAGCAATGGGTTGATTCATGTTGAACAATTCAAAATATCGAAAAAAGTGCGTTAACGGTTTTGTTAATTAAGGCGTGCGATTACCAATCACCCACCGATCCATCCGGATAGAAGACCCGTTGGATCGTCTCTTGTTGGAAAGGATGTTTTGCGACTTCGTCCTCGTTGATCTCTATACCTAAACCAGGCTTCGTATTGGGGCGCACGATCCGTCCAACCGGTTCAACAGTAAATCCTTCTTGAACCACATCACCGCGCCAGGGCACATCGGCATGAACGGTTTCGCAGATCAAATAACCGGGCTGAGAGAATCCGAATTCCAGCGACGCTGCGGTGCTGACCGGACCTTGAGGATTGTGCGGCGCCAGTGAAATCTGATAGACATCGGCAAGTGCCGCGATTCGCCGTGCCGCTGTTAAGCCGCCACAGTGTGTGATATCAAGCTGGCAAATCTCACATCCGCGCCTCGCGAATAGATCGCGAAAATCGGCCAGACTGGTGACCCGTTCACCGGTCGCCACCGGCGTCGTGATTGCCGCATTGATCATCGCCAAGCCTTCCACCGATTCCGGCCAACAGGGCTCTTCAAAGAAGTACAGCCCGTAAGGTTCGAGCGCTTTGCCAAACTTCAACCCCATGGCGGGCGAAGGGCGAGCGTGGCAATCGACCATAATATCAATCCCATCGCCAACTGCATCGCGCATCGATGCCACTGCCGCCTCTGCCAATCGAATGGGACGCAAGCCTTCGATCGGCATCGTCGGCGGTACAGCCATGCTTTTGAATGCCGTGAATCCATCGGCAACCGCTGCACTGGCCAAATCGCCAAACGCTCGGGCGTCATCAATGCCCGTCTGGTAAAAATCTTCCATCTTACCGCCGCCAAGGTGGCAATAGGTGCGAACCCAGTCACGAACCGGGCCTCCCCAAAGTTGTGAGCATGGCATTCCTGCGACTTTTCCAGCGATGTCCCATAATGCGATGTCGATTCCGGAAATTGCCGTCGAGCGAACGATTCCGTGTCCATGCCAAAAATGTTGTCGGAACATCATTTGCCAAAGATGTTCAATCCGACGTGGGTCTTCGCCAACAATCAACTCGGCAATGTCATCGATCGCGCCCACAACGGATCGCGTGTGCCATTCTAAGGTCGCTTCACCCCATCCATACAAACCTGGTTGGTCGGTCAAAACCTTTACAAAAATCCAATTGCGCATCCGAGCATGACAGACTCGCGTTTCAATTTTGGTTATTTTCATAGTCAATCTCTGTGAGCCAGTCCGAAAAGGGGGCTGATCCTTTGGAAGCGAGTCGATTTATTGTTTTTTGGGCCTTGCCGGAGAGGAGCAGGCCCTTTTTCGGATAGGCTTTTAGGTCAAGCCACCAAATGCAACCTGCGCAGAATCGTTCGTCAATTCACGCAGCGAATTATCGAGAGCCTCGATGACTTTTTCCAGGCTGCCTTGACTAAAGATCGAAGCCTCTTCCTGGTACAATCCCTTGCCAAACGAGTCTGAATCAGGCAGGTACCAAACATTCGAACCGTTGGCGATGGTTCCGATGATCAAAGTATGATTAGGAAATCGCCGACGCAATTCGATTTGCAGAATGTTATAATGTTCGCCATTGAGTGAAACCCAGATGGCATTGCCCATTTTACACAGGGGTACCTTATAAGTCATTGTGGGCGTGTCAGGCACGTGAGCGACGCGAATCAAACGCCTGGTCACGCGTTCGATCATCGCCCGGGCATCACGCATGGCGACTGCGTCACCCGCAACCGAGGCCGAATCGTATTTGTCCTGCCAATGACTCTGTTCCGCAAATAACGCATCTCGATTGGGCAAATCTGGTCGCAGAGGCAATTCGACGCTGCAGGTTGTCGCGACAAAACTCAAACACGCATTCATCGAATCTGCGGAAATCGTTTCATAATGCCAGGTCCCAATTGTGGCTCCGGAAACAACGGGGCCAGCATAAACGAAACGCATTTTGGCCGGCGGCAAACCTTCGATCGCGGACAACGCTGCGTATCCGAGTTGCCGCCCGTTTCGGTCGGCGACGGCCAGATC
>DNWZ01000452.1 GCA_003506095.1 Planctomycetaceae bacterium
CCGATCGCGGTGCCGGTGGTGGCGACGCGCAGGGCGTGAATGATCTGGCCAATGCCGATCGAGCGTGCTTCGCAATACGATTTCAAAGCCGATTCGACGGTTGCCGCATCGAACGGTTGGATTGCGGGGAGCGTTTCGGCGAAGCCGGTCAGCAGATCGGCTGCCCCTTCGGCACCGGCGATCCGTTTTTGCATCGCCTTGTCGTCGTACTTGAGTTCGTCGTCAGCGACGAAACAGAAATCGAAGTCGAGAATGTCGCCTGCCACACGGATTCGCTCGCCGGCGGCGATCATCACGGCGCGGATGCGATCGATATCGGCTGGTGTTTTTGCCCAGCCGGCTTTCTCGGCGTACGGCAACACCATGGCGAGCTTTTCGTCGGCGGGCAACGCTGCCATGCGGTCGCTTTGGAACGACATCAGTTTCTGTGGATCGAAACTGGCGGGTGCTTTGGTGACGCGAGCGAGCGAGAAAAGTTGGGTCATTTCGTCGACCGTGAAACGTTCGCGCTCGCCGTCCAACGACCATCCGAGCAACAGCAGGTAATTGAGCAAAGAGTCAGGCAGGAAGCCGATTTCGCGATAGAAGTCGACGATTACGGGATTGAACGTGTCGGCGTCGATCGTCATCCCACAGCGACTGGCGATCGACTCGCCGTGTTTCATCAGCGACGCGAAGTCCTGGTTTTTCAAATACTGCTTCAGCTTCCGTTTGCTCAGTTTGGCCGTTCCGCCCGGTTCGGCGACGTAGGGCAAGTGGGCATAAATCGGGCGTTGGTAACCGAGCGACTCGAGGATAAAGATTTGTCGCGGCGTGTTGGGCAGGTGTTCTTCGGCGCGGACAACGTGGGTGATTCCCAGGTCGTGGTCGTCGACGACGCTGGCGAGGTGATAGAGACACGTTCCGTCGGCTCGCTGGATCACGTGATCCTGTTCGCTGTCCCAGCGGACGCGGACTTCGCCCCGGATCAGGTCGCCGATCACGCACTCGCCATCGCGAGGCATCTTTAAGCGGACAACCGCCGAGCGGCCTTCGGCTTCGAACCGCGCGGCGGTGGCGTCATCCTCGGCCATCCAGCGTCGGTCGTAGACGAATGCGACTTTGCTTTTCTCTGCTGCTTGGCGAAGCTCTTGCAATTCTTCGGGGCGAGCATAATCGCGATAAGCGTGACCTGAGGCGACCAGTTTTGCCGCCGCGGCTTGATGCAGGTCGCCACGCTGCGATTGGTAATAGGGCTCGTGCGGTCCGCCCACTTCAGGGCCCTCGTCCCAGTCGATCCCCAACCAGCGAAATCCGTCAAGGATCGGCTGCAACGCTTCGGAGACGTTGCGCTGGGCATCGGTATCGTCGATGCGCAGAATAAATTGGCCGCCGGATTGGCGAGCGAGCAACCAATTGAAGAGTGCGGTGCGAACGCCGCCGATGTGGAGGTAACCGGTGGGGCTGGGGGCAAATCGTGTGCGGATCATGGTCGTTAGCGAGATAATTGAAACCGGCGGGCCACCGGAAACGCATGGATAGAGTGACTGAAGAAGTGTTAACCCACGAATTCAACGCTCACAACCCGCCATCGGATCACCTGCCAAAAGCCGACAGGCGACCCATAACCAGTTTGATCGCTGCCAAGTTCTCAGTGACCCGTTGTAAGCAGAGCCTAACGAATCCGCCGCTGGCTGAGGTTGGCTTGGCGCAAATCGAGCGTTACCGGAAACGGGTCGTTGGATGTCAACGGCGATTCGGCTGGCACTTCGATCCGACCGCCGGTTAAACCGTCAGCACGGAAACGGCTCGCGCGACGCGCTTCGGCTTCGCTGGCATTGATCGGGAACGACGAATAGCTGAGCCCACCTGGATGCGAAACGTAGTAGGTGCATCCGCCCAGCGACGTGCCGGTCAAACGATCGACAATGTCGAACCGCAACGGTGCATGAACCGCAATCGTCGGATGCAAGCAGCTTGGCGGTTGCCAGGCGCGATAGCGAATCCCGGCGACGAATTGCGTCGGCACACCAGTGCCACGCATCGGCACGCGAACGCCATTGCACAGCACCGCGTGACGTCCTTCGACATAGCCGTCAGCCAACACTTGCATCCGTTCGAGCGACGAATCAACGAATCGTACCGTGCCGCCGCCTCCGGGTTCTTCGCCCAAAACATACCAAGGCTCGATCGCCGAACGCAGGCTCAGCTTCACGTCGCCACGAACGACTTCGCCAGCCAGCGGGAACCGGAACTCGAAGTGCGGCAAGAACCATTCAGGCTGCAGGCGTGTGCCGCGCCGCGCCAGTTCGTCCAATACATCACAAAGGTCTTGCCAAGCATAATGCGGCAGCAAAAACCGATCGTGCAGCGCCGTTCCCCAGTTCACCAGCGGTTGGCGATAGGGTTGGTCCCAGAACGATGCGACCAAGGCACGGATCAGCAACTGCTGAGTTAGGCTCATTCTCGCATGCGGCGGCATTTCAAACCCACGCAGTTCGACCAAGCCCAATCGACCGGTGGACGAATCAGGCGAGTACATCTTGTCGATGCAGATTTCGGCGCGGTGCGTGTTGCCGGTCAAGTCGATCAGCAAGTTGCGGAACAGTCGGTCGACCATCCAAGGTTGCACAGCGACGTCGCGCGAAGGAACTTGGTCGAGAGCGATTTGCATTTCATAAACCGCATCGGGGCGGCCTTCGTCAAACCGCGGCGCTTGGCTGGTTGGGCCGATAAACTTGCTGCTGAACAGATACGACAGGGATGGGTGATTGTTCCAAAACGTGATCATGCTGGCCAGCAGATCGGGCCGGCGCATGAACGGACTTTCCGCTGGCGATGCGCCACCGAGCACGATGTGATTGCCACCACCGGTTCCGGTATGCAAACCATCGAGGTCAAACTTTTCGGTCCCCAAACGGCATTTGGTCGCGTCTTCGTAAAGCCCTTCGGTGATCGAAACCAGTTGGTCCCATGACGAAGACGGTTGCGTGTTGATTTCAATCACGCCCGGGTCCGGGGTCACTTTGAACAACGAAATGCGATGATCGTGTGGCGGCAGATAACCTTCTAAAATCACCGGCAACCCGGTCGCTTCGCAAGCTTCCTCGACCACCTCGACGACTTCCAAATAATCTTCCAAACGCTGTGTCGGTGGCATGAACACATACAGCCGCCCGTGACGAGCTTCGACCGATAGCGCGGTTCGCACAACATAGGTCGGATCGATATCGGCTTCGTCCGAATCATCTAACTCAGGCTCGGTCTGCAGCACTTGCGGATTGATTCGCTGGGGGCCGAAATCGCTGGCCGAAGCGGGCGCCGCTGGTGCTGGTGCGACGCTTGATTGAGAAGATTTTTGGCCCTTGATCTGCGGAGTCGGTTCGTTGGCACCGCCGCCGCGACGTGGCATCGGCAAATTGCCGCGCGGCGCTGTGGGGTCGACCGGGGTTGTGTACAACGCCGCTGCGGCCGCGCCGGTATAGGGCAGTGAATCGAGCGGCAATCGCAACCCGATCGGCGAATCACCTGGCAACAGATAAACCTTCTCGCTGCGCACCGGCCAGCGTCCCGTTACCCAACCGGATCGGGGCTTCAAGGATTTCGATTGCCACCAAGCGCGTTGAAGCGGCAACACGAACCCGACTGGCTTGGCCAGGCCGCTGCGGAAGACGCGGATCATCCCGGCGCGTTCATTAGGGTCCGACAGTTTCGGATCTTCGGGTTTGACGTCGATCGGCAACCGATTCTCTTTCCATAAGTAATGAAAGACATCCTCATAAACCGGAAAGCGTGCTTTGGCTGAGACACCGAGCCGTTTGGCAAGTTGAAACACGAACACTTCAGCGTCTTTGAACGTGTGACCATAATCGCGGCCTTCGTCAGCGATCATCGCCGGGTTGTGCCAAAGCGGTTCGCCGTCGTTTCGCCAAATGCAAGTCAGCGCCCATCGCGGCAGCGATTCGCCGGGATACCATTTGCCTTGGCCATAGTGCAGCATCCCACCGGGTGCGAATCGATCGCGCAGCTTCAACAACAAGATGTTGCTCATCACACGTTTGTCGGGACCGACCGCTTCGGTGGTCCACTCGGGCGAGTCCATCGAATCGATCGACACGAACGTCGGCTCGCCGCCCATCGTCAAGCGGCAATCCGATGCGACCATCTTTTTGTCGACTTCCGCGCCGACCTTCATGATCGACTGCCACTGGGCGTCGCTGTACGGTTTGGTCACGCGCGGATCTTCTTGAATCCGCGTGACGGTCATCGTGTGTTTGAACTCGACTTCACACATCCCCAGCGAGCCGCTGATCGGTGCCGCATCGCGTGGTTCGGGGGTGCAAGCCAAAGGAATATGCCCTTCGCCACAGAACAATCCGCTGGTCGCATCCAACCCGATCCAGCCCGCGCCGGGAACGTAAACTTCGGCCCACGCGTGCAAATCGCAGAAATCTTCGGTCGGCCCAGCGGGGCCTTCCAGCGGTTTGATGTCGGCACACAATTGAATCAGGTAGCCCGATAC
>DNWZ01000200.1 GCA_003506095.1 Planctomycetaceae bacterium
CAAAACTTTTGG
This sequence comes from Planctomycetaceae bacterium, assembly GCA_003506095.1. Taxonomy (GTDB): domain Bacteria; phylum Planctomycetota; class Planctomycetia; order Pirellulales; family Pirellulaceae; genus UBA6163. The sequence goes on from DNWZ01000200.1 coordinate 13, forward strand.
CTTGATCTCGTCGGCCGACGAACATCGACTGGGAATCAATGTCCTTGGGGCCGACTTCGATGCGGATCGGCACGCCACGTTTGACATGGTGCCACTTCTTTTCACCACCGCGGACATCGCGATCATCGATCTCAACACGGATCGGCACGCCGGCAAAGGTTTGAGCCTTCAATTCATCGCGGAGAGTGTGTACATATTGCAAGACGGCGGCGCGAGTTTCGTCGTCTCGATAAATCGGCAAGATGACGACTTGGGTTGGTGCAAGTCGCGGTGGAAGGACGAAACCGTCGTCGTCGCTGTGGGTCATGATCAGCGCGCCGATCAGTCGTGTCGAAACACCCCAACTGGTCGTCCAGGCATATTGCAAATCACCCTGAGTATCTTGGAAGCGAATTTCTTGGGCCTTAGAAAAGTTTTGCCCTAAGAAATGGCTCGTCCCGGCTTGCAGCGCCTTGCGGTCTTGCATCATCGCTTCGATCGTTAATGTGTCGACCGCGCCAGGGAATCTCTCATCGGGTGTCTTCGATCCGATGGTCACCGGCATCGCCATCCAGTTTTCGGCAAAGTCGGCGTAAACGTTGATCATTCGCTCGGTCTCTTCGATCGCTTCTTGGGCGGTCGCGTGGACGGTATGGCCTTCTTGCCATAAGAATTCTGCGGTGCGAAGAAACATTCGCGTTCGCATTTCCCAGCGAACCACGTTGGCCCACTGGTTGATCAAGATCGGCAAATCGCGATAGCTTTGAACCCACTTGGCATAAGTCGCGCCGATAATCGTTTCGCTGGTCGGGCGAATGATCAAAGGTTCTTCCAGTTCACCGGCCGGTTGTAATCCGCCACCTGGTTTGGGCTCTAGTCGGTGGTGAGTCACGACGGCACATTCTTTTGCGAAACCTTCGACGTGTTCAGCTTCCTTTTCTAGGAAACTCATCGGGATCAGCAGAGGAAAGTAGGCGTTTTGGTGCCCGGTCGCCTTGAACATATCGTCCAGCGCCCGTTGCATATTTTCCCACAACTGATAGCCCCACGGCTTGATCACCATGNNGAGTTTTCGGCTAAGTCCGCTGCCTTGATCACCTGTTGGTACCACTCGGGATAGTCATCGACGCGGGTGGGCGAGATCGCGTTTTGGGGGGCCTTGGCCATGGGACTCGTGTCAGACAGAAGTTCAAAGAGAGCGGGCGCCCCGGTGGCGGCCCGCCGATTAGCCAGCAAGTTTAACGACCGCTTGCCATAGCGAGAACGGCACGCCCGTCAGCAAGGCGTGGTCGCGGGTAGCGGCGAGTTCGCTTTGGGATCGCCAGCGACGGGATCACCCAACACTGGCGCGATCGCGAACCAAGAAAGGATCGCTAGCGGCAGCGGGATGGCGACGAAAATCCACATCGCGATGTCAAAATTGCCCGTAAAATCGCGCACCGTGCCTGCGATCAACGGGCCCAAACTCGACAGCGCGATGCACATCGTCGTCAGCATTCCGCGAATCTTGCCCAGATGCAGTCGGCCGAAGTAGCGTGCCCACAGCGGTTGAACCGCGCCGGAGTGGATGCCCAGGGTGGCTCCCATCATCACCGACGCGGCGATCGCGGTCAGCGGATGGGTGGCAAAAAAGAGTGTGACGATCCCCAGCGCCGTACCCGCCAATCCGATCGCCATCAGCGGAGGCGACTTCATCCGATCGGCCAACACGCCGCCGATGAATTGCATCACAGCCATGCTGATTGCAAACGTCATCATCGACGTTGCGGCGTGCACTTCCGTCAGCCCTCGTTCTTGGTAGATCGGCACGAGACAGAAAAACAACGCGGTATGAACCAACCCGAAGGCTGCCGTTCCGAGCGCCGCGACCCAAAACGCGAACGTGCGCAAGGTTTCCTGCAGCGTGAAATCATGTTCGCTGACCGTGTGATAAGCTGGCTTTACGCGGGCGTTGGCATGCGATTTCGATGCGACTGAGCCGCCATCGATTTTTTGGCCGACATCTTCGGGGCGATTGCGGAACAGAATCCAATAAACGGGAAACAGCACAATCCAGATGCCGATGCCGAAAAACAGATACGCCCCACGCCATCCGAATTGGCTGACCAGCCACAAATTGACCGCTGGGATCAGTGCCATCGATCCGGCGTGACCAAGGCTGCGGATTCCTTCGACCGTTCCCAAGCGTCGGTCGAACCAGAAGGGCAAAATGCTGCTACTGACCAGCGACAACGCTCCTGGGCCCAGCATTCGCAACAGGCAAAACGCGACCGTTAAAGTCCACCAATTTTGTGCCGCGCCGGTCATCAGACAAGCAACACAAAACAACGACAGCAGACCCAACAGCGATCGCCTCAATCCATAACGGTCCATCAGGGCACCGATATACATGATCGGGATCGCACCCAGCAGTGTTCCTATCGTGTAGGCAGCACCGAGTTGGCTGTGCGACAGATTCAACGATTGCCGGATCGGTTCGTTGAAGATCGAGATTCCCAGCGTTTGGCCGGGCGAGTTCGCAACCATCGCCAGCATGGCTAGTGGAACGATAACCCAGCCATAATAAAGACGGCTTTCCTGTGCCGCTGGGGCGTGGATCGTCAGTTCACAGGCCACCGGTTGATGCGTCTGGTCGATGCGGAGCGCATCCGCCACTGGCCCGCTGGGGGCGTCCAGTACACACTCTGCGATTGAAGTCTTCATCTTCCTCGGGTCATCTCATTTCTTGCTCAACAGCCTCCACTGTTGTTAAACGACCTGTCGCCGACAACGGCAGTTCACCCCACATTCATAAACAGATTTATTGGGGCGTTTTATCTCGCTTCGTGGCGGTTCTAATGGCAAGAAACTCCATGTCAGGATTTTCGCGTTTCATGTATTCCGCGTCCCAACTGGTCTGATACAGCACCGCCGGATGCCCATACTGATCTTGAACCAAACGCGAAGTATAGGGAACGTGCAATTTCGCGATCTGTTCATCGTCGGCATCGATCCAGCGTGCCAGCTTGTAAGGCAACCACTGGATGTCGGTCTCGGCACTGTATTCGCTTTCCAGCCGATACTTCACGACGTCAAACTGCAGTTCACCGACGGCGGCCAGCATCGGATCGCGGCTGGACGCTTTGGGGTCGAGGAACATTTGGATCGCTCCTTCTTCCAGCAATTGTTCTAAACCGCGAGTGAATTGTTTTCGCTTAAGCGTTTGGCGACAGCGCAGGATCGCGAAATACTCGGGCGAAAACTGTGGCAGCGGTTCAAAATTGACGGGCGGACCGACGCACAGCGTATCGCCCAAATGGAACTCGCCAGGGTTGACCAGCCCGATGATGTCGCCAGGAAAAGCTTCGTCCATCGTCTCGCGTTCTTGGCCGAAAACACGGTGTGCGCGAGGCAAGCGGATTTTCTTGCCGGTTCGGGTGTGCAGCACTTCCATGTCGCGTTCGAATCGTCCGGAGCAGATTCGCACAAACGCGACACGGTCTCGGTGCCGTGGGTCGAGGTTCGCTTGGATCTTGAACACAAACCCGGAAAACTCTTTTCGGTCGGATTGAATCGGGCCGATATCGCTCATTCGGTCGGTCGGCGGCGGACAGAGTTTTAAGAACCCGCGCAGGAAATGTTCGACGCCCCAGTTCGACAGCGCGCTGCCGAAGAAGACCGGCGAAATCTTGCCGCCCAAAAACAGTTCGCTGTCGAAAGTTTCGCCGGCATCGCGCAGCAGTTCGACCTCTTCGCGAGCTTGTTCGACGACTTTCGGTGCTACTGCCGGATCGTCCAGCGTATCGATGTCGAACGTGCGAAACGGCGTTCGGGTGTCGCCACGGCGATCTTCGAAAACATGCGCCTTGCCGGTGGCGATTTCAACGATCCCGCGAAAATCGACTCCGGTACCGATCGGCCAATTGAACGGCACGACGTCGATCCCGAGTTTATTCTCGACTTCCGACATGATTTCCAGCGGCGATTGGCCTGGGCGGTCGACCTTGTTGACGAAGGTCAGCACGGGGATCCGGCGAAGGGCACAAACCTGGAACAGTTTTTCCGTTTGCGTTTCGACCCCCTTGGCCAAGTCGATCACCATCACCGCAGCGTCGGCGGCCATCAGCGTTCGGTAAGTGTCTTCGCTGAAATCGTGGTGACCGGGCGTGTCGAGCAAGTTGACTTGAAAGCCGTCGAACTCGAACGTCAAAACAGTCGAGCTGACGGAGATTCCTCGCTGTTTTTCCAGCTCCATCCAGTCCGACGTAGCCGATCGCTGTGTTTTTCGCCCACGCACCGCTCCGGCAACTTCGATGCAACCGCCGAACAGCAGCAGTTTTTCGGTCAGCGTCGTTTTTCCCGCGTCAGGGTGCGAAATGATCGCAAATGTTCGCCGTCGCTCGACTTGTTGGCGGATTTTGGGGTCAGATTGTGTCATCAGCAAACATTTCTCTCGTCTATCGGCGGACGTCGCTTTTGTTCAAAATGCCAGAGGCGGTCGTTGTCGCGATTGCCACCAACCCCAGCCCGCGTTTCGCAATCGGCCTCTCGGAGGCCACGGACC
>DNWZ01000190.1:0-28851 GCA_003506095.1 Planctomycetaceae bacterium
CTGTCGGCGTGTAATGCATTTGAAAAACAAGCTTGGAGCCCGCGGGGACCTTCCGCGCTCGGTGCGATTCAGGCTTGGGCATGCGTTGCCCAGGAACATAAGCACTTAACCACCCCAGGCCATCAATCCGAACTCCATCGGGCGGGCGAACGAACGCGATTCCATGATGGACCACGGCCCGATTGCCCGGCACGACCTCGGCCGCTGTCACCCAGCGATCTTCAGTGAATCCTGGATCAATGACAAAGTATTGGTATTCCACGGTGCCACCCGCCGGAACCGTAAACGGCTCGCTCGCCATCGGCAGCACTAAATCGGGCTCACCAATTTGCCAACCACTGGCAAACGATGGCGACGATTCCTGTTCGCTGGCATTACCAAACGGTGTCCCGGACTCGACCCACCGACGAATCGTCTCCTTTTCCTTGTCAGACATACGTCGTGAATTGACGAACTTGGCGTGATCATCGCTCGCATGCCATGGCGGCATTCGGTTGTTATCGATCACTTCCACCATCATGTCAGCCCAGCCGACGATTTCTTCATAGTCTGTTAAAGCGAATGGCCCGATCTCGCCACTGCGATGACATTCCACACAGTGCTGATTCAAAATTTTTGATATGTCGCGTGCATAAGTCACGTCGGCTTTGGGGTCGATCGGCCGACGTTTTGCGATCCGACAACCTGCGGCCGTGGTGGCCGCCACCGAAACCGTTTTGCCAGCCAGGTGTTCTTCGATCGCGATCCGCAAATCATCTCGAGTCGGTTGATCGGTCACCACGCCGGGTCGGTACTGATCGTCAATCCGCCCCTGATAGATGCATTGTCCCAGCGAATCGATCACAAAGACCTCAGGTGTCCGAGTCGCTCCGAACGCCAATGCCACCTGACCATCGTGATCTTTTAACATCGGAAACGAAACCGTTGAATCGCCCAGTCCATGATCCTTGGCATACTGAGCCATCTTGGCAATCGAATCTTGGGGATTGCTGTTGATGCCAACAAAATCCACACCCTGGTCAGCGAATTGCTGTGCCAGCGATTTCAATCGCGGTGCATACAATTTGGCGACGGGACAATCACATCCCAGGAAACAAACCACTCGCAACGGAGCTGTGAAAGGAGTTTTCAAATCAATCGTTCCGCCATGGGCCGACGGCAGCGAAAAATCGAGCCGAAGCGATTTTGTTGCGATCGCGACACCACTGGACTCGGCCGCGGGCAACGACGCCGGCGATGTTAAGATGATCAATGCGACAAATCCCAGCGACGACAATCGCGGTTTCCGAAACTCTGACATCACACGTCTCGCTATTACGGTTTTCATCAACTGCGGTTTGGCAACAGGAAAAAGGGATCGAGCACCTTCAAGCAGGCTTTGAGGTTAGACTTTGAACGGCAACAAATCCAGCCAGACAAGCTATAAATAAGTCCGTAATCCACCTCGGCGATAAACGACTCACTTCCCAGGAACGATCACGCCATGACAACCAGCGACGTCCGCTCGATCGATTCGCTGATTCGGCTGCGGCACACGCTGGTCTCGCTATCGGGCGATTGGACCGACTGCTTGCACCAAATCAAATACGCCGCTCGTCGAATCGAAGAACGTTTCGCTGTCGAACTGCCCGCCTATTGGACGCACCAAACCGCACTGGCGGAGCGGTCGTTGGCCGAATCGCTCGATAATCTATCGCGACTTCAAAGCACTTCCACGGGCGTGTCGCCCGGGGCTACCGAAGCTCGGATGCGGGTCGCCAAGGTCCAACGGAGATTGGCATATTGCCAGGAAAAGGTGAAGCGATCGCGGCAATTGGCGTTGGCGGTTGAACAAGCGTGTCAAGACTTGAGCGGGCCTATCGCAGAAGTCACCATGCACAGCGACGTGAACTTGCCAGCTGCTGCAGCAGAACTGGCCCATATGATTGACCACCTGAGCCGTTACGCCGAAATTCGCTCCTTGCCGCTCGATTCGAAACATCCGCTCGATTCGACGGGCGATATGCCAGGCAAGCTTGACACCGCCAGCGGAGAACCGTTTTCATGAGCACACCGCTTGGACCAATCGTCGACGGCCAATCTCGACTTCGCAGCGGCTATAAGACGCTGGCCGAAACCTGGGCCGTCGTCAAGGAAGATTGGCGTGATGGTCGACGCGAACGATTCGAGCGGGACCGCTTGCGGGCCCTCGGACCGTCTCTCACGCGATTGTCCAACGCACTGGACAACCTCCGCGATTGCATCATTTACGCAGATCGCGAACTGGCGGATACAGACCAAGATTTGGAATGAATTCTAGCTCCTGGAAAGCTGAGTGCCGCCGCCGATGGTGCGAGCAAACAGCAATCCGACTACATTAGGAGAAACAGCACGTCGGACTTCTTCATCGCCCCCACATCTGCCCCGATCAAGCATGACTCATTCACCACTGGACTGGGTCGGTCTCTTTGGTCCCGACCGCCAGCGTCGTTTGCTGGCCGGAGTCGTCCAACGATCAAAGCGGACCGGCAAGGACTTGGCCGAACTGCGCGACCGGCTGACCGAGCAAGAAACGCAAGTTGCCGAAAAACTTGACTTGCGCCATAGCCAAACGGTTGGCAAGTGCCGCGAACAACGCCGCGAAATGCTACAGCGATGGGACGACGCCGAAGAAGCGTTGACGGTTCAGTACGAGACGCAAACGGTTGCGACACGCGATACGCTTTCTCAGTTAACAGCCAAGTTTCGCAAGAAGTTGGCTGATGACAAAGCGGACATTGATCGAAAAGTCGAGGCGCGCTGCGATGCCGTTGCGCATCAATATGAGAACCGTCGCAGCCTGCCGGGCCAGTTGATGCGCAAGGAGCACCTGCAGATTGATGAATCGCTGGAGCCGATCACGGAAGAAATCGAGTGGACGCGTGCGCTGACCATTCGGCGGCTCGACCAATTGCCCGAACTGCCGGTTGACGACCCGGCCGCCGACGCAAACGACGATCGCATTACGCTACCGACTCCGACATCGGTCGGCGAAGCGATCGATGCGGTGGCAATTCTGACAAAGCAATTGAAAGATTCCAATCGCTTGATGCAAAGCGGCGCAGCCTCAAAAACCGTCGACTCCTTTTACTTGCCTGCCGGCGTCGCCGTTTTCATCGTGATTTGGGTCGGGGTTATCACGCTGATCCAGCCCCAACAGTTATTGCTGTGGATGTCGGCAAGTATTCCCGTGGGCGGCGTAATCGGATTTTCGATCTATGGCATTTTGCTGATGCCACTGCGCCGGATGACGCGGCGATTTTACCCGAAAAGCGAACGGATCTTCCGCGAAGCGAATCGATGTGCCGAAGCCGGGCGGCGAATCGCTAAAAAAGTGGCCGATGAAACCAGTGCTGAACTCATCGCCCGACGCGATGCCCACTTGGCCGCTGCGGCACGTTGGAAAACGGAACAGACCGAGGAAGCCGAGAAACGCGCAAGCGAAGAGTATGCCACAGCCAAAGGTAAGCTCGAAGCGGAATTGAAAAAGATCGGCGACACTTTTACAGCAAATTTCAATCAAATCGGCACCAAGATGCGTGGCGACGCCGATTCGCTGGCTGAGTCGATTTCCCAAACGTTGTCGCGTGAAGAGGCCGAAACTTCAGCGACGCGTCAAACGCTAGCCCAGCAACACGAGGAAGAACTCAAGCGTCTGGAAAATCGCCTTCGCAGCGGCATGATCCACGCGTTGCAACGAATTGACCTGACACGCGACCGCTTGGCCGATCGATTTCCAACCTGGTCTCGCGTCGCAACCTCGCCAATGACTCAGGAAGCCGAATTGCCCTGCCTGCCGGTCGCTGAATTGCAGATCGAAAAGTCGTTGCGACAAACGCTCGGACTGGCAACACCGACGGCAAGCATCAACAACGGACACAGCAGCACCGGCGTTGCGGCACTGGCGAATGATTCCAGTGCTGACATGAACCGTCCGGCTATCGCGCAGGAAGAAATCGCTCGATCTTTGCCGCAGGCGATGCCGATCGTACTGCACCGACGCCTCCACGCCGGGCTGATCATCGAAACACCGCCGGCGTTCCTCGACCAAGCGATCGACTTGGTGCAATCGATGTTGTGGCGTGCGATCAGCGGCGTTGCCGCAGGTCGTGCGAAGCTGACGCTGATCGATCCGATCGGTCGCGGCCAAAATTTTTCTAGCCTGATGGCGATGACCGATCACGAACCCGACCTGGTCGGCCACCGCGTTTGGACCGGCGAACGCCAGATCGAACAACGACTGGGCGAATTGGCCCACCGCGCCGAAGACATTTTGCAAGTCAACTTGCGCGACCGCTTTGAGCGCATCGAACAGTACAACGAAATCGCCGGTTCATTGGCCGAGCCGTATCGTTTGATTGCCGCGATCGGCTTCCCCGAATCGCTCACTCGCGACAGCTATAAATCGCTCAAGGCGATCATCGACAGCTCGCTGCGTTGCGGATCGTGGACAATTCTCGTCTGCGACCCAGCGCGCCCTTGGCCTGCGGAAATGCCGCTGCCATCGGCCCGAATGCTGCGTTTAGCGATCGACGACAATGGCCGCTGGGTTCATTCGACCGCGGACTTTGCCGATCTGCCGCTGGTACCCGCCGATTCGCCACCGGCAACGTTGCGCCCCGAACTGGTTCGCAAAGTGGGCGTCGCAGCGACCCGAGCCGCTCGTGTCGAAGTCCCCTTTGGACGCATTTTGGCCGACGAAACCAAACCGCAAAACGGAAAACAGAACGATTGGGGTGGTTTCGCAATCAGCGACACTCCAACCGTCCACTTGCCCAGCGAAACCCGCGACAGCGCCGAAACGTTGCGCATCCCACTAGGAGTTCAGGGCGCGGGGCGAATCCAATCGTTGCAGCTCGGCGAAGGCGTCAAGCAACACGTGTTGATCGCAGGTAAAACCGGCAGTGGCAAAAGCTCGTTGTTGCACACGATCCTGACCGCCGGCGCCGCATTTTATCCGCCCGACCAATTGCACTTCTATCTTTTGGACTTCAAGAAAGGGGTCGAGTTCAAGGTTTATGCCGATTTGCCACTTCCCCATGCACGCGTGATCGGTATCGAAAGCGAGCGAGAGTTTGGCCGCAGCGTTCTGCAACGACTCGATGCCGACTTGCAGCAGCGTGGTGAGTGGTTTCGTGCCGCCGGGGCTCAGGAATTGTCAGAGTATCGTGCCCGCACCGGTAACCCGCTGCCTCGCGTGATGTTGGTCGTCGACGAGTTCCAGGAGCTGTTCGTTCGCGATGACCGATTGGCGGCCGATTGCGCGATGTTGCTCGATCGACTGGTCCGCCAAGGTCGCTCGTTCGGCATGCATGTTATCCTCAGCAGCCAATCGTTGGCCGGAGCGCACTCGTTGCCCCGGGCGACGTTGGGTCAAATGGCCGTTCGTGTCGCGATGCAGTGCAGCGAGTCCGACGCGGCGTTGATCCTGTCGGATGACAACACGGCGGCCAAGTTCATCTCGCGTCCCGGCGAAGCGATCTACAACGATGCGGGCGGGCTGCTGGAAGGGAACCAACCGTTCCAGGTCGCCTATTTGAATAGTGAACACCACTCAAGGTGGCTATCCGAAATCGCAACCCGCGATGCCGCAGGCGTTGCTGCACTGCCGCTGCCGGTGATCTTCGAAGGCAACCGCCCATGCCGCTGGGTGCCGCAATTGGCTGCAGCGGCTTTGCAACCGCACGGTGCTGTTGCGGATGTCACCGGCACACTGCGAGGTTTGTTGGGCGAAGCGGTCGAGATCGGGCCGCCGACAACGTTGGTGCTGACTCGCGAAAGCGGTCGCAACGTTTTGGTTGTCGCGCCACCGGAATCGACCGATGGTGTCTTGGCATCGATTGTGGCCGGAGCGGTCGCGATGGCAAGGCGAACTCACGGCGCGATCGAGCTGTTTTACTTCGACGGCAGCCCCATCGGTCAAGAATCGTTTAGCACCTGGCTTGATGAAGCCGGAATCGGGCCGGTTGTCGTCAAACCACGTGATTCTGAACAACAAATCGCCTCGATCGCCGAAGAAGTTCGCTCGCGCGTTGAACGAGACCGAACCGATCTGCCGCCTAAGTTGGTCGTTATCAATCCGTTGAATCGGTTCAGCGATTTCAAGCAAGACGAATCGTTCAGCTTTTCGCTCGATGCCGCGGCGAAGATCAGCGGTTCTGCCGCGTTGCAATCGGTATTGCGCGACGGCCCGGCCGTTGGCATCTTCACAATTGTCTGTTGTTCATCTGCCGAAACCGTCTCGCGTTGGCTGCCTCGGCAATCGCGTCACGACTTGCAGCAACGAATCATCGGCCGCGTTAACGCTTCGGACTCAGCAGCGTTGATCGACTCAGCCGAAGCGGCAACGCTTTCACCTGCAACGATGTTGATCTACGACGACGCCGATGGGACCTTCCACAAGTTTCGCGCCTGTGACCTGCCATCACCGTCGGAAGTCGGTGGTTGGTTGTCGTCGAACTCTTAGCGGGGACATCCATGTTTGGATACCAAGCTTCTGCGCCGGAACCGAAAACCGGCTTGCTAAACGAAACGATCGCAGCGCTGTTTGATGGAGCGATGATCCCGGTAAAAGTGGCTTTCGGCGCGGCGACGGAATCCTCTCTGCCAACAAGCGCCGAAGTGGCTCAAACGATCCATTTGTTGGAAAAAGCAGACGAATTGGCCCGAAGACATGCTCCGGGTAACCCGCCAGCATTCGATTCACAAGCCGCACTTTGGGCGGCGCGAGTCTTCCAATTCGCTTGCGTTCGCTTGGTGGACAAAATCGAAATGGATATCGAACTGCCAGACGACATCGCGACAACCGAACCTGATGGAACGTCCGCTGCTCAACATTGGTCTGTTGATCTCGTGTTCCGGTCGTGGTGGGACATCGTCAAGCGTGCGGCAGCTGAAAATGAGGACGACCCCTTGAACGCAACCCTGTTGGGCATCGCATCTCGCTGGCCTTTGGCGGCAGTAGGAACGCCCGCCCGAGTTGTCGACGAACGCATGTCGGTCATTTGGGATCACNNGATCGCGAAAAAGCCGCCGAACCCAGGGTGGCTGAAGCAATCCGGCACACAGCGGGCTGCTGATAAGACGTTGTTGCGGCGAAGAAAAGGTTTTGTACCTATCGTTTTCAAAAGAGAAGTGATGATTGATCGAGACGAAGTCCACGGGATTGCCAGTCGTTTGCGACGCGACGTGCTGGAGCCGATCAAGCAACGGTTGATCGGCAAAGACGAAGTGGTCGAAGTGCTCGGTGTTGCTTTAACCGCTGGCGAAAATGCGTTTCTGTTGGGACCACCGGGTACCGGCAAAAGTGCCCTGGTTCATGAACTCGGTTCTCGACTGCACGGTCGCACGTTCGATTACCTGCTGACGCGTTTTACCGAGCCGAGCGAATTGTTTGGTCCGTTCGATCTGCGTCGCCTGAAAGATGGGGATCTGGTAACGAATACCGAAGGCATGTTGCCCGAAGCCGACTTCGTGTTCTTGGATGAACTTTTGAATGCCAACAGCGCCATCTTGAATAGTCTTCTATTGGCGTTGAACGAACGTATTTTTCGACGTGGTCGTGAACGCGTCTCTTTGCCGATGCTGATGGCTGTTGGTGCCAGCAATCGTTTACCCGAAGACGACGCCTTGGCCGCATTGTTCGATCGCTTTTTGTTACGAGTCGTCTGTGACAACGTTGACGACAGTCGATTGAACGAAGTATTGATTGCGGGTTGGAAACGCGAGTCAGCAACGCAAATCGACCCGGTTTTAGACATTTCCGACATACGCAAATTGCAACAATCTGTGGTCGATGTTGATATGACAAACGTCCTGCCGGCTTACTGCGAACTCGTTCACCGACTCCGCACCGCCGGAATGCCGCTGAGCGATCGCCGGGCGGTCAGACTGCAAAGAGTGGTCGCGGCGAGCGCGGTGACATGTGGTCGGTTCCATGCCGACGTCTCCGACTTGTGGATCATGCGTTATATCTGGGACACCCCGGCCCAAACTGAAACGTTAGCGGCTCAACTTAGCTCGGTCCAACGGTCTTATAGATCGGCCGAATCGCCGTCAGAGACGGAATTGATCCAGCAGGCCGTAGTTGCATCTTCAACGCATCCGATGGCAGATCGCGAGAAACGCCCTGATCCCGAGCATTTGGCGAGCTTGTTGGATGAAATCGCCGCCGAGCCACAGAAACCGACCGCTCCGGATGCGCTCATGATGCTGGGGGCACGAATCGAGTGGGTGCAAGAAGATGCAGCGAGAAAACACCTACGTGAACGGGTCAATCGACTTCGCGAAGAATTGACTCGCCACCATGCGTTCTAAGGATTCAGCATGAACACTCCCACGACCCAATCGGGGATCGCATCTTCGACTTCGCTGGCACCCAACGCCGAGGCTTGGATTGTAAGGTGTCGTCCTGAAAGGCTGTCTTCCGAAGACCTGGCGAGGATTGCCGATCACGCAAAGGTTGCGAGAAGCGAACCTTGGGTATGGATCCAACTGCAGTGCAACGAAAATGCTGACACTCGTGACAACGTTTTGACACAAACTGCAAAACTTGCCGCCTCGCTCCCGGGCGACAGGTGGCGACTTCTCGGAAAAGACTTAGTGCGACCGGGCATGCGTGTGCCTGACCAGGAATTACCCGACCTTCCCTGGCAAGCGGTCGAAGCCGTGGTGCGTTTCGAATTGCCTCGCATCGAAGTCGCGGCGAGAGTTCCACAGGAACAAAGAATTTCGCTCCGGCTGATTCGCGGAGGAAACGTTTCCCCGTGCGAAGGATTGCTGACCAACGGTTCGGCGCTTGCGCGTTGGATTCAATCCGCACCCGAATCAAGACTCCGAGCCCTTCGCTGGGTGATTGCGTCATCGTCGCCCAACCGGTGCGTGATCTTGGGCAAACAGTTGCCGCCGGTGACAGGCGTGCCGCTGGTGAATCGCCAGCAAATTCTACTGCCTGCTGGTTTTTGCTGGGAACCGAACGTTGCCGCCCCGGATGTACGTCAAGTCTTTAATCTCTCAGCAAATCAGTGGATGTTGTGGGAAAACGACCAAACGTCCAGCACAATCCAAGACGATTCGTTCGCCGTAATGAATCGTGCCAGTGTTCGTCAATGGATCGCTATGCAAGACGATACAACAGACGACACCACCACCCAGTCGTGAACACCATGCATCCTTACCTGCTTGCATCATCCCCGGAGGTCGTTCGCGTTGACGAAACCGACAATACATGGATTTGGCGCAACAATGATTCCACCGCAGCTTTTGCTGGACAGTTGGCTGAGATACTAGAGAATATCGCCCGTGTATTGAACGGTTTGCCGACGATCACCAGCGTCCTGTGTGTCGCCAGTGCGCTGCGTCACTGGGAAAGTGATGCGGTTTGGGACGATCGATTGCGGGGTATGATGATGCAAACCGCAGGCTCGACCGAATTGCTCGAAACGGGCCGACCCAAACTGGTGCGTTGGTTCAGTAAGGTCGCAGCACAGAAAGAGGAACTTCGCAGCGGCACGATTGCGACTGTATCCATTTTCGGCCTCGGATTGTCAGGGCGTCCAGACCTACTGGAAATCACCAATCAGAAAACGATTGCCGAAATCATCCGATGTTTGCGAGTGGCAATCGAAGATCGTGAACCTTTCAATCCTGTTTATAAGATCAGTGACCAAGAATTGGTTTCACACTGTTTGTTGACCTGGAATACTTTGTTGCAGTTGAGCGAAAGTGCCGCTGATGCGAAAGAGTTAGAAACCTATCGAAAGACCGGGCTTCGTGATTTACCGGAAACGTCGGATACGCCAGAGCACCTGCCCTCGCAATCGCTGCACGAAACACTCAAGGAGTTGGAAAACGACGATACTTACGGCAACCTAGCTCGCTACAGTCGCGAGCTGTCCGGGCTCATCTCGTTACCTCGCCGTGTCGCCGATCCGGACGATATGCCGCAGGGCGGCGTCTCGGATGTCACCAATCGTGGCAATCCCGAGCAATTGTTGATCACCGAACTCGCCGCCGAGCCGCTGGTTTTGTTGGCCCGAATCGCCAATGGGCAAGCTTTATATATAAGGAAAGAGACACCACCAGGGATGCAAGCCAGCAGCCGTCCGGTGTTAGTGGAATCGAGCATTCAGTGTTGGGGGATGACAAGAGTTCGCATAGCCGCGTTCGCGTTAGCGGTTGCAGCATCGGAACGGCGACGCGCGCAAATGGACACCGAATTCTATTTGTTGGAATCGAATAACTACCAAGCCGTCGATGGCAGTTCCCGCGATGGTATTTTCGGACTGATTGAATGCTTGGATTCCGGGGAGCACCCTGGCGATGCATTAAAAAGCTTTTTTAACGATCAATCCGAACGGTTGAGGGTCAAGTCAGAGTTGGCCGAACCGCTGGTAATCACCAGCGCAGCAACGTGGCGAAATGCCAACTTTCTTCTTTCGATTGGCCAACTTCAGCAGTCGTTCCTTGCGGCTGTTGTCGACAGGGATGGCACCGTGCGGATTCTTCGCAGAACGGTTATGGGCGAAGAGTTGATCCAAGCTTTAATGATAGATTTGACGGCAGAGCAATTACGGACCCAGGTTCGATCAAGCTCTGCAAAGCCGATGTTCACGTCGCAGCCGTTTCCACCGATGGCGTTCAGCCCTGTGGGTCATCAGCTCGACTGGATGGCTGATGAACACGCCAATGGGGATGCTGCTACCTGGTTGCTTACCCAGGATCAACGCCTGCTTCGCTTCACCAGTCCGCAGCATGGTGGGGAAGAAATGGGCGACAACATTCCTAGAGGCAAGGTGCTTCTATCCTATGTTTCCAACAGTCGCCTGGAACTTGTTTTGGCTAGTTCGAACGGAAAACACGATTGGGTTCGTGTCGAAGCGGGCTCCCGTGTGGTGCAATTTAAGGCGATCGGTAACGACGTCGGCATGGCTACTTATGCATGCTCGGGACGATACCTGCTGCGATTTCGCCAGGGAAACTGTGACGTCTTTCTGCGAAGTGATGGCATACAAGTAGCGACTTACCAAACGAAACGGCGACATGTCGGGTTCTCCTACCAAGCAGACGATGATAACGCGGTTTGGACCCACGGCGGAGGTGCTCCGGATGATTGGCATCGTTTAGGACGCATCGAACTTGAGCGGATCGAGGCGGCTGATCAAAAACTCGGTGGTGTGATTTACAATCAAACCGGCATTTGGGGTGTCTCGGACAATCTCAACTGGATTGTCGAACTCTGCAAACCTAATGAATCTCGACCGCCAAAAGTCTTTCGAATCCAGCCACACGATGTGGGCCCAGCAGTGTACAACGCACGACCTATTGTTGGAAACTCGTGGAGAAATCGATGGGTGTTTGAAGCGTCATTGCGCAACGCCCCAACCAAAGCAACAAATCGTCAAGACAAGCTGCTGATTCATTTAGATTTAAATGCCAACGGACGAAGGCATTTGTCACACAACGACCCTGCCGACATGGTTAAAAGTATCTTTCCGAAAGCTTATAACCTCGTTCGAAGCAAGCCGCTTCGACGACGCGTAAACGCAGCGATGTTGTCAACTGGCGGAATTGTGTTTGAAAAAGAAAGTGGCGTCTATTTCCTGCTCAGCTTAGCTTTGAATCATCCAAAAAGGTTGACAATCGTTCCTTGCCAGCAGCCCAAATGTCAAAACTTTGCACCTTTCGGAAAACCTTATAAAACGGAAGACGTTTCCGATCGGGCTTGGACATTGCGTCAGGCAAATATCCAAGGCGGTGTATGCTGGGCAGATTCACGTGGGCTGTTTCATTTTAAACGAGACGATCATCCGGATGAGCTGACGCTTGCCTTTGCTGATTCCCACGTCGCAGGTTGGTACAGTGGGTTTGGTCTGTTCGGACCGAAGTATTTCTTTCCAGAAACGCATGGCAAACGGGAAGAAATTTCCGTTCCCGCGGAACTTGAGAAATGGCTAAAACAATGGTTCCAACAAGCAGCTCAATAGTGTTTCAAGATATTCCGATCCGAATCCGACTCAACCCGTCATCGAAACGTTCCGAAGCGACCGGTTTCTGGTTACCGTACGATGATGTGAATGTCTGGCTGCAGACGATGTTGCTTGCCCAAAACGCTTGCGAGGGTGAAGTCGACTTTTATATTCTGCCACCGGAGAGAAACTCGCGGGTCGGTGAGAGCTCGGGTGTGAGTGGACTGATCGGCCTTCCACGTTCAAATTTTTCCTTGCACCGTTCCGCAATCGCGACCCCACTGTCGCCGATTCGATTACCAACATCCAAGACGAACGAATCCGCGGGGTTCACCACGCTATGGTTGCCAGAGTCCAGCGAACTGGCGCCAGCGATTCCGCCTCGATGGTTGGGCCAGGCGCTGCATAACACTGCATCGACAAGCAATTGCTTGGTATGGTTGCCTAACATCGGATTGGTTGCCCTCGAACAGGCCGACCGCGTAACCATCGTCGATTTGATACGGCCTGCCGACCATGCTGATGCATCCCACGTCGGCGATCACGGCATGTCGCCGATCGATCCTTGGCAATCGCCTCCTAGTCTTTCCGTTCTTCCGGAACGGATCGCAGGATTTCAAGTCATTGGCGTTGAGAATCTTCGCGACCCTTTGAAAGACCTGGCGAGTGAGTTCGGACATCGCGCGGATGATTTGTGGAGCGAACCTCATGATCGGACCGAAGGGGCAAAGCGACGCGGGTTGCACAAAAATCCCCACGCCGATTCGCTCGTTCAGCGAGGGACGAAATGGGCATTGCGGAAACTGGATGATTGGTTTGCCTCGCGTGACAAGGGTTCGCAAAAGCAGGTAGACAAATCCCACAGGCCACCGAGCCAACCGAGCGGTCAAGACAAATTGAACGCTACGTCAAAGCCGCGAAAACGTGGCATCTCTGCTTATTTGTTTGACAAGCTTGCAAGCAGCGTTGAACGACAGCGTCAGCAGCAAGTCAACAAGTTGCTGGAAATGTTTAAACGGGATCCCGATCGTGCGTTGCAATTTGCGATCCCTCTTGCTGGAGATGGAAGATTTCGTGGCCTGACCGTACCGGGATCTCAACTGCTTTCTCGAATGCCGGAATTTTCGTTATCCAATTTTTCGGGATGTGGGCCTGCCGACATCTGGTCGATGGACTACCAACAGCAACAGCGATTGCGAGAATCTTATCTTGCGACGGCGAATCGTGAGTTGGCGGCTAAGCGGTACCGACGAGCAGCATACATACATGCTCATTTATTAGGTGATTTTGCTGCGGCCGCTGGTGTGTTGGAACAAGGTGGTTTTTATCGCGAGGCATCCGCGTTGTACCTCGATAAATTAAAACGAGTCTCTGACGGTGCAAGGTGCCTGGTATTGGCCGGTTTATTCGAACAAGCTGTGGAGCTATATGAATCCCTTGGCGATCATGAAATGGTCGCCAGCACCTGGGAAAAGGCGGGACGCGAAGACGAGATGCGATCGGCCTATCGACGTGCGGTGGAGAGTTTGATTGCAAAGGGTCGCATCAGAGATGCCGCTTCGCTGCTAAAGGATAAACTCAACCAGCGCCAACAAGCCAAAGAACTATTATGGGCTCAATGGCCATCGGGCCGCGAAGTTTTGGCTTGTGCGCTGATGTATTTTGAAATGCTTGCAGACGATTGCCAACACGATGTCGCTCTTGCGAATGCGAAATCCGCAGTCGAGCGAGAGTCGGTAAGTTCCTCCGTCGACATTGCAAAACTGTTGATCCATCTGGCGAAGTCTTATCCCTCAAAATCGGTTCAGCAATATGCTTACGATTCATGTCGCATCATGGCTGCGAGAACGATTCAAAACCTAGGTGTCGATGCCACTAAGAACGCTGTACAAATTTTGCGTGAATTAGACGACGATGACCTGCTGCTAAAACACGATTGCATTCGATATGTGACATCCAAAACAAAGTCCCCTGCAAAGGCATTGTCTTCCGCGCCTAGCCCCGTTTCAACGTCCAATCGTCTTGAAAAATTGGTTGGTTTTCGGTTGCCTAGCGGACGCTATGACTCTGCAAAAATCATTTCAAACTTTCTTTTCGCTGTTCAAACCTATGATAGCGGTGGTCTTCGAGCAGGAATCTTTTGTCCAGCCGAGCGGGCGATTGGCGACCGTGTTTATCCTGCCGGCTCATCGGTATCGGAGTTGTTGACCTTTCGCGGCGACGCCGTTCACAGTGTTTCGAACTATCGCTCGCGAGGTAAAGAGCACGTTTTCATTCATTCAGCGAATGCCGGTATGACTGAAAACTCGACCCAAGAGATCACCACTGCGGACTCCGTAGGGTGGATCGTTTCGCAGCAGATTCCCGTAGCGCTCGCAGAATGTGAGTCCGTTGTTGCCTCATCGAATGATTTTTGGTTCGGCACGGAATTCACTCATGGCTCATGGCACTTAAAAACATGCGGCGAAAATTGCGAGAACCTGCGATACTGGCCGATGGTGGATGCCACCGATGCACAAACGAAATGGAGCGTTGATGGTGATACTGACAATGATCTGCTGACACACTCACTTGTTCGTCATCGTCGATATTGTTTGCTTGCATCGATCGACGGTGTGCCGGTCACCAGTTTCGGACGGACCTTAACCTACGGGTTTGGCAGCGATGGCCAGTCGATGAAAAGCATCGCAATACCCGGTGCACCGCTCTGTTTGGCGGGTGGCCCGCTTGGCACGCGCAAGCGGATCGCCGTCGGTCATCATAAAGGCTTGGTGGTCATATGGCCTGCGGTTGGCGGGTATCACTTGGAGGTTGCCTGCAACGAACGTCCCTACAACCAACTGCTGTGGTTGCCGGGCGGCCGTCTGTATGCGTTATCCGATCATTGGCTGACAAGGTTCCATGTAAAGAACCATCAAATCCGAGCCCAAGGAACGATCAAATTACGCAGCGAGGATGTGGTGGCTCTGGTAGCGTTGGGGCCCAGCATCTGTGGCGCCGTGTACGGTGATGGCGTTGTCGAAGGGTATTGAATCGCAAAAATCCCGTGCGAAACCGCGGCGCGGTTGCATCTTGGGCCGCGAGAAGCGAAAATCGACAGCAGGCTCAGGCGGGCAATTGCATCGAAACGAAACCAAAAGGGAAATGCGCTGATGTTTGAACCTTCGCCGCGTGCTGTCACGGTGGTATGCCGAATCGGATTGGTGGCCATTGTTGCTCTATTGGTCGCTTTCACGGGCAATCTCTACGCCGCTGAAGATCAACCGACTGCGGCTCAGATCGAACATTTCGAGAAGCATATTCGGCCACTGCTGCACAAACGTTGCTACTCGTGCCATTCCGAAGAATCAGCCGTGTTGCAGGGTGGATTGCGGGTCGATAGCAAATCACATCTTTTGGCTGGTGGTGACAGTGGCCCTGCAATTGTTGCTGGCAAGCCCGAAGAAAGCCTTTTGGTTCAGTCGATTCAGTACCGGGGCGATGGTTACGACATGCCGCCGGACGGGAAGTTGCCCGATACCGAAATCGCGTTGTTAGTCGATTGGGTCGCCAGCGGTGCGGTTTTTCCAGGTAACGAAGTCGCCGGTGTCGCTGCGCGATCGAGCATCGACTGGGCAGAGGGACGGCAATTCTGGTCGTTTCAACCGCTGGCTCGACAACAACCGCCGCAACCGAGTGAGCACGATTTATCCAACGGTGACATCGATGCTTTCATATTGGCGAAACTGAAAGAACATGGACTGTCACAATCGCCCTCGGCCGATCGTGCGACGCTTATCAGGCGTTTGACATTTAACCTGACCGGATTGCCACCAACACCTGAGGAAATCGAGCGGTTCGTTGCCGATGATTCGCCTCGGGCTTATGAGAATTTGGTTGATGATTTGCTCGCGTCGCCTCAATACGGCGAGCGTTGGGGGCGGATGTGGTTAGACTTGGCTCGTTATGCCGATACGACCGAATCGTGGCTGGGCAGCACCCCCAATTCACACCTTTATCGAGACTGGATTGTACGAGCATTCAATGAGGATATGCCGTACGACGAGTTTGTTCGGCGTCAATTGGCGACCGATGCAATCGGTCCAGAAGAATATGAACATTTGCCTGCGCTCGGTTTTCTGGGGCTCAGTCCGACGTACTTCAAAGAGTTATTGCTGCCGCCTGACATCATCAAAGTCCTTGTCGCTGATGAATGGGAAGAACGCGTCGATGCGGTCAGTCGCACGTTCCTAGGGCTGACCGTCGCTTGTGCCCGTTGCCACGATCACAAGTTCGATCCGATCAGCAACGAAGATTACTACGCGCTAGCAGGCGTCTTTGCCAGTACTCGCATGATCGATCGTCCGATGATTCCGGCCGATCAATACGCACCTGTTGAAGCGGCAAAGAAGAAGGTTGCAGAACTGGACGAAGAACTGAAAAAGTTGAATAAGCAGAAGCCGAAGCCTGAGCCAGAAATCAAAGCGATCGAAACCGAGATTGCTGAGATCAAATCCACTACTGCGAACTTCAACTCGCCTTTGGCCAATGCGGTCACAGACGAATCCCTGCACGTTATTCTGGCCGGCGAGGATCCACAGTCTGGATCCAAACTTGACTATCGGCCTGAGCCCCAGGATTTGAATATCGCGATTCGCGGCAATCCGAATAAGCTGGGCGATCTGGTCCCACGGCGATTCATCACCGTACTGTCGCCTGAGCAACCACGACCGCTGACTCAGGGCAGTGGCCGAAAAGACTTGGCTGATGCAATTCTCGACGAAGGCGCGCCGCTGGCCGCGCGCGTGATTGTCAATCGCATTTGGCTAGCTCATTTCGGTCGCGGTTTGGTCGAATCGCCCAGTAATTTCGGACGCCTTGGCGATGCCCCTTCGCACCCAGAGTTGTTAGAAGATTTAACAGCGAGGTTTGTGGAAAACGGTTGGTCGATCAAGTGGTTGCATCGTGAGATTCTGCTCTCTCATACTTATCGCCAGTCGAGTGAATATGACGAAGCGAATTATGCGGTCGATCCGGATAATCGCTGGCTGTGGCGTATGAATCGGAAACGATTGGATATCGAACCATGGCGTGACGCGATGCTGGTTGCCAGTGGCCAACTCGACTTGACGATCGGCGGTCCGTCGCTCGCCGCTGACAGTGACAAAAACTTTCGACGAACGATCTACACGACCGTTCATCGACGTGAAGTTTCCAAGATGTTGCAGCTTCATGATTTTCCCGACCCGAGTCTGCACAGTCCACAGCGGATGGACACCTCCACGCCGCTGCAAGGGCTGTTTGTGCTCAACAGCCCCTTCGTAACTTCGCGAGCCCAAGCGTTGGCCGATCGTTTGCTTCGTGACATACCCAGCGATGCCGATGCACGAGTTCACCAAGCGTATCAATGGCTGTTTGCCCGCAAGGCGAGCGACGATGAGTTACAATTGGCGGGTGCTTACTTGCAAGAGGTTGCCGCCGAATGCGGTGAAGACGCACCCGCAACAGCGTCGGCAACCGCCTGGAAACTTTATGTGCACGCTTTACTAGGGAGCAATGAATTGTTGTTTGTCGATTAGCGTTGCAGGATCGTCGCCTTTCGCCCAACCATCCCGCCTTTCCAGATCACTCCCGCCATGACTTCGACGAACCCTCAATCAGACGCACTGCCAGCGTCCATGTTGCCTCGACGATCCTTATTGCAAACCCTTGGGGGTGGAATGGGATTGCTCGGTGCCGCTCCCTTTTTCGCTAGCGAAGCGCTCGGTGGCACCGGCAGCAACGTTGTCCATTTTGCGCCGCGTGCAAAACGGGTGATCCACTTGTTTATGAACGGCGGCCCCTTTCAAGCTGACCTGTTTGACCCGAAACCGCTGCTCGAAAAGTATGCTGGCCAACGTCCCGACGGAGCGAACCTGCGTACAGAACGACCCACGGGCGGGCTGCTGCCTTCGGTAGCTAAGTTTTATCAACGAGGTCAAAGCGGTTTGCCGGTCAGCGACTTGTTGCCGCGTTTAGGCGAACATGCTGACGATATCTGTGTGCTGCGTTCGATGCACGCGGATAATCCAAACCACGGGCCGGCACTGATGCAAATGAACAACGGCACCATCTTGCCGACTCGGCCAAGCATGGGGTCGTGGTTTTTATATGGTTTGGGAACTGAAAACGAGAACCTTCCCGGCTATGTTGTATTGTGCCCGGGGCGTCCGGTTCGATTCGCCGAACTTTGGACCAGTTCTTTCTTGCCCGCCGCTTACCAAGGCACTTATGTAAATCACGCTGACCTGACGCCCAGCAAACTCATTCCCTACTTGCAAGGCGATGCAAAAACGCCCGCTGCCCAGCGCCGCCAGCTCGACTTGATGCAGCGATTGAATACGATGCACTTACAACAGCGGGGGCCTGACAATGCACTCGAAGCTCGCATCGCATCGCTCGAAACCGCTTTCCGAATGCAGTCCGATGCCAGCGAAGCGTTTGACCTGAGCACGGAGACCGAAGCGACCAAGGAAGCGTACGGCAAGGGGCATTATGCCAACGGTTGTTTGCTGGCGAGAAGGTTGGTCGAACGGGGAGTTCGATTTGTGCAAGTTTATTATGGCAATGGCCAACCCTGGGACACGCATTCCAAACACAATGATGCTGTCCAAAATCTTTGCAAAGACATCGATCAACCGACCGCCGCACTGTTGGCTGATTTAAAACAACGTGGCATGTTGGAAGACACATTAGTCGTTTGGGGCGGCGAGTTCGGACGCACACCTACGACCGAAAATGGCGACGGTCGCGACCACAATCACCACGGGTTTACGATGTGGTTAGCAGGTGGTGGCGTGCGAGGCGGTATGAGTTATGGCGAGACCGACGAGTTTGGATTCCGCGCCGTCGAAAACAAAGTGCATGTCCACGACCTGCACGCCACCATCCTACACTTGCTGGGTATCAATCACGAAAAACTGACATTCCATTACGCCGGCCGCGATTATCGGTTGACCGATGTACATGGACGTGTAGTGCAAGAAATTTTGGCATAGCAGCGTACGGTTTTCATAGTCGCCTTTCGCTCCGCGAAAGTAGCGTGTGTGTGTTTTCGCTACTTTCGCGGCGCGAAAGGCGACACTTATTTTCCGAGTCACTTTCTTATCAATCATGCTTATCCGCCGCCTACCACCTTGGATAACGATTTTCATGCTCGGCATTTTCACCATGCCGACGCATCGCGTCATCGCCATCGACTATGAAAGCGACATACTGCCGATCCTGGCTCAGCACTGCATCGATTGTCACGGCCCGGATACTTCGGAGGCCGGGTTGCGATTGGACAATATGTTGTCCGCTTTGAAGGGCGGCGATTCGGGGGAGGCAACGGTTGTCCCTGGCGCAAGCGACCGCAGTTACCTGATCGCCCGCATCACGCACAAAGACCCTTCCAAGCGAATGCCGCCCGATTCGGATCCGATATCCGAAGACCAAATCGCCGCCTTACAACAGTGGATCGACCAAGCTTCGGCATGGGAAACCGTAGCAGAGCAACTCACCGATCAAACGATCACACACTGGTCCTTTGAACCGCTTGTTCGTCCAGAAATTCCGTCGACAACGAACGCTACATCGCATCCGATCGACGCCTTCATCACCGCAAAAATCCGCGACCTGGGGCTCCAGCCATCAGAAACTGCCGGGCGTGAAAAGCTGATTCGTAGACTCTTTTTCGTCATGCACGGGTTGCCACCCACACCGGCTGAGGTCGCACACTTTGTCAGTGACGATTCGGAGAAAGCTTGGGAAACACTAGTCGATCGCGTTTTGGCCAGCCAGCGCTACGGCGAGCGGTGGGCGACGCATTGGTTGGACATTGTTCGTTTTGGCGAAACCACAGGATTCGAGACCAACCGCGAACGCCCCAATGCTTGGCCCTATCGCGATTGGGTGATTGAAGCTTTCAATTCTGATAAACCTTACAACGATTTTGTCGCCCAGCAGATCGCGGGCGACGCGATGGGTGAAGACGTCGCAACCGGGTTTCTTGTCGCCGGACCCAATGACATCGTCAAAGGCCAAGACCGACTGCTTGGGCTGATGCAGCGACAAGACGAATTGGCCGACATGATCAATACAACAGGCACCGCATTCTTGGGGCTGACGCTCGGCTGTGCACGTTGTCACAACCATAAGTTCGATCCGATCACACAATCCGATTACTACTCCTTGCAAGCGATCTTTGCCGGCGTTTCTCACAACGAACGCTCACTGCCACTGGACCCCGCGTCCGAGGGTCAACTGGCAAACATCGATAAGGAAGTCGGTTTGCTGAAACAAAAATTGCAGCCGTACTTATACGACCCCAATCGTTCATTAGGCGGTACCGCACCGCTGAAACCCAAAGTGCTGCGTGAACCGGTCAACGCGAAAGTGAACATTGAACAATTCCAACCGGTGCGAGCGCGTCTGTTGCGGTTTACGATCGAGGCGACCAATCAGGGCGAACCTTGCATCGACGAGCTGGAAATTTTCAATGGCGACCAGAATGTCGCGCTTGCATCAAGCGGCGCGAAAGCTTCGTCATCAGGCGACTTCGTGCATCCGTTGCATAAGCTGGTACACATCAATGACGGCCGGCACGGCAACGATCACAGTTGGATTTCAAGTAAGTCGGTCGGTGGTTGGATCCAGATCGAACTGGCCCAATTGCAATCGATCGATTCCGTCCAATGGGGACGAGACCGCACGGGGCGATTTGGCGATCGTTTGGCGACTGACTATCGAATCGAAGCTTCGGTCGATGGCAGTTCTTGGACGCTGCTTTGCAGTTCGAACGATCGACAGCCGTTTTCGCAGGAAAAGCCAAAAGAACCGACTTACGATTTCGCATCGTTTCCCGACGAGGAGGCTCAGCTGGGCAGGAAATTACACGGCAAACTGCTGGCATTGCTCGCCGAGCGTGAAAAGCTAGCTGCACGGACGATGGTTTACGCTGGGTCGTTCGCACAACCTGGTCCAACGCATCGTTTATATAGAGGCGAACCGACAGCGCCGCGCGAGGCGGTTCCGCCAGCAGCCGTCAAATCGTTGACGCCTCTGTCTTTACCCGCCGATGCACCTGAACAAGCAAGACGACTGGCGCTGGCCAAGTGGATTTCCGACCCTGCTAATCCGCTAACCCCGCGAGTGATGGTCAATCGAATTTGGCAATTTCATTTCGGTACCGGATTAGTCGACACGCCGAGTGATTTTGGCACTAGCGGCTCGCGCCCTTCGCACCCCGAACTGCTCGACTTCCTAGCCTCGGAATTGATCCAGTCGGGATGGTCGCTCAAGCACATTCATCGTTTAATTCTTACGTCCAAGACTTGGCGACAAGACAGTCGGCCCAGTGATCAAGCGATTGCCATCGACGCAACGTCGCGAATGTTGTGGCGGTTCCCGCCACGACGTCTCGAAGCCGAAGCGATTCGTGACAGCATGTTGGCCGTAAGTGGAAAGCTCGATACACGTGTCGGCGGACCAGGATTCAGCGGCTTTGAAGTTCAACCTGAAAACGTCAGGCACTACTTTCCGAAAACTTCTTATGGCCCTGATGATTGGCGAAGAATGATCTACATGACCAAAGTTCGCCAAGAACGCGACTCTGTGTTCGGGGTATTCGATTGCCCTGACTTCAATCAGGTCGTTCCCAAACGCACCCGTTCAACGACGCCACTTCAAGCACTCAATTTGCTCAACAGCCCATTCGTTTTGCAACAAGCCGATTTTTTCGTTCAGCGTCTTGACGACGAATCGAAAACCGCGGAATCAAAAATCAAGCTAGCCTTCAATCTTTGTTTCGGTCGCGATCCCGAACCGATCGAAACCCAATCATCGATCGAATTCATTAATGATACAAACTGGCATGCCTTCGCCCGCGCGATGCTCAATGCAAACGAGTTTGTTCTGATCCCATAATAAACTCAGCAACGTTCTAATCATGCACTCACCCATCAATCGTCGCAGTCTTCTGCTGGACACATCCCGTGGCCTAGGTGGCATCGCGCTAGCATGCCTGCTGAACGAACAAGGATTGTTGGCTAATCCAAGTTCGTCAGTACCGGAGATTGATCCCGAACATCCATTCGCGTCAAGGAAACCTCATTTTCCGGCCAAAGCGAAACGGGTGCTGATGATCTTTTGTTCGGGCGCCTGCAGCCAACTCGATACGTTCGACTATAAACCCGAACTGATTCGCCGCCACGGCGAACCGTTGCCGGGCGGTGAAAACATTGTCACGTTTCAAGGTGGCCAAGGAAATCTTACCAAGAGCCCATGGGCGTTTAAGCCGCGAGGTGAATGTGGAAAAATGGTGTCGGACCTCGTGCCGATGTTGGGCGAACTGGCTGATGATATGTGTTTCATCCATTCGTTAACTGGCAAGACAAACACCCACGGCCCCGGTGAAAACTTCATGTCGACCGGGTTTACGCTCGATGGTTTCCCCAGCATGGGCGCTTGGGTGACTTGGGCGATGGGGACCGAAAGTCAAGATTTGCCCGCTTATGTTGCGATTCCCGACCCGCGTGGCACACCGCAATCGAGCGTGAACAACTGGGGCCCCGGATTTTTGCCAGCCGCATTTCAAGGAACCGACTTCAACGCCAGCAAACCGCTGCGAAATCTCGATCGCCCCGAATCGATTGACCAGGCGACCGATCGAAAGACACGCGATTTCCTATCCAAGATGAATCGTCGGCATCTGGAAAATTATCCCGGTGACAGCGAATTAGCGGCCAGGATTTCCAGTTATGAGCTTGCCGCGCGAATGCAATTGAGCGTGCCGCAAGTGAGCGATCTGTCGAGCGAAACGGCTGACACGTTGCGGATGTATGGCGCCGATGACAGTCAAAATCCACTGAAGGCGGCATATGCCAAGAATTGCATCTTGTCGCGTCGCTTGATCGAACAGGGCGTTCGGTTTGTGCAGGTGTTTAACGGAGCGTATCAAACCGGTGGCGAAGGAGTGAGTAATTGGGACGGTCATAAGGATTTGGAAAATCAGTATTCAAAACACGGTCCCGTTTTGGACCAACCGACCGCTGCGTTGATTCGTGATTTGAAACAGCGGGGATTGTTAGAAGACACGCTGGTCGTTTGGTGTACCGAGTTTGGGCGAATGCCAACGTTTCAAGCCGGCGCCAGTGGTCGCGATCACAACCCCGAAGGATTTACGGCGTGGATGGTTGGCGCCGGAGTGAAAGCGCCGTTCACATACGGTGCGACCGACGAGTTCGGTTATAAGGCTGTTGAAAACGTTGCTACGGTGTATGACTTTCACGCCACGATCTTGCACCTGCTAGGGCTCGATCACGAGCGATTAACCTACTACCACAACGGCATCCAGAGGCGATTGACCGACGTTCACGGCCACGTCATCCGTCCGATCTTGAGTTGATGCAGTTACAAAACGCCAAAGGTTGCGAACGCTTCGGTTGCTGACATGCCGCCGGCGACGGCGTCGCGGACTTGATTTTCAGCATGGACCTTGGCCCACGCGGCGGCGATCACGGTTTGCTCCACGACTTGGGGGACAACCACCATTCCATCGCGATCGGCGGCGATGATGTCACCAGGGGCGATTCGCACGCCGTCGATTTCGATCGTCACGTCGTAATCGATTACACGCTGGCGATTGCGGCTGTCGTAGGGATTGGTGCCGCGCGCAAAGACGGTGAAGTTCATCGCTCGCATTTTGTCGACGTCACGTACCGCGCCGTCAACGATTACACCCGCACACCCGCGATTGCGTGCCGCAGTCGACAGCAGTTCGCCCCAGATTCCCGATCGCATCGAACCCGACGCCGCACAAACCATCACATCATCAGGTTCACACGAATCGATGGCCGCCAGTTCAAGCGCGTAAGGTTCTGGGTCTTCATGCGCCATATCCGCCCAAAGAGTCGTTTTCGCTCGCCCGATCAACAAACCGCGATCAGTCGTTAAGGGCGCTAGCGGAATCCTTGGCGCTTGGTGAAACAAGCCAACTCCATCCAAAGCGTCGCACAGCAGCGGCACAGACAAAGATTGGCGCATCATCGCCAACGTGATCGAAAGTCCGGCGAAACGATGATCGCTGTTTAGACGACCGATAGACCCATCAGCGTCGGGGGGGCTTGTCATGCTTTAAGCTTGGCGATTGATGAATGATTTTTTGAATAATTTTGTCGGCGTAGTTTTAGCTTTCTGGCCAGATCGGTGCAAGCAAAATGGGGCGATCCTTGGCAACAGGCACCATCGTTGGTCATTTTGATACATTTTTTGTCGCTGACCGGATTGCACCGATTAAACTCAGGTTTCTTTATTCCCCGCATCCTCGGATTTCTGCCCATGCTGATTTTCTACGCCTGGGTCGTCTTATTGGCGGCAATCATCCTTTCGGTACCGATCGTCTATTTGATCGAAAACAAGAAAAACAAGGTGGTCCAGGAACCTGTGGCACCGGCGGGCGACGAGTTGGGCGAACCCGAAATGGGCGACGATGTCGGCGAAGCGACTGACGAGATTCCAGATGAAATGGCTGGTTTTGGAGAAGATCTTCCGGCCGGCGAAGACGATTTCTCGGCATTTGAAGAGGAGTTCAAATAGCGGGGTGCGGTATCGGGAGCAGTTTGGTTTAATACTGCTCACGCAATCGCCACCAACCCCATGATGTCCTCTGAACGCCAACCCGCCGCCGCTGATCGACCCGACGTTTCTGTTTCGGTTTGAACTATCGCTCCAGCAACACTCATGCAAATGGTCTGCTTCGGGGCTTCATTTACCCGAAAGCTGTCGAATTCCCTGTTTTTCGGCCTTGGCCGGGCGGCGATCGTTTGCCGATGTCCGGATGGCATGGGACAGCGATGGAATTGGTTTTGTGATCAATGTTACTGGCAAGCAGACGTTGCCGTGGTGCCGCGATTCGCGTTTGGAAGACAGCGACGGGTTCCACCTCTGGCTTGATACTCGCTGCAGTCCCGGAATTCACCGCGCCACGCAGTTCTGTCACTGGTTTCTGTTCATGCCCTCCGGCGGTGGCCACGGCAAGGATCAACCGATCACAGCACTGATGCCAATCAACCGAGCACGGCAAAACCCAAAATCGCCTCCCTCGGGTAGCATTCAGGTTTATGCGAAGCCGCATCCCGGCGGTTACCAACTGTCGGGTCGAATTGCGGCGGCGGCGATGACCGGATTTGATAGCAGTCAATATCCAAGGTTAAGCCTCTATTACGCGGTGATTGACCGCGAATTAGGATGGCAAACATTGACGCTGAGCCAAGAATATCCGGTCGTCGAAGACCCGAGCCTCTGGGCCGAAGCGGCCTTGATAACCGAAAAGTAGGGAAAATAGGGAGCCCAAGGCGAACTTTCACCTAGTCGCCGGTTTCCAAAATCCTAAACTATTGTCTCAATCGGCGGATTCGGATTGATCGATACAAGCGTTACAGACTGCGCATAGGCAGGTCCTGACGTTCCTGCCGTTCGCACACCCCCCCACTTTCAACACGCAATTTAATTGTGACGAAGATCCTTTCGGAATCCGGAAACGGCAAAAATATTCATACCGTCTCGGGCATCACTGTCCGGCTGTGCGGCGACTCTGGCGACGGCATGCAATTGCTTGGCACACAGTTGACCAACACCAGCGCTCTGGCGGGCAACGACGTGGCGACCTTTCCTGACTTTCCAGCCGAAATCCGCGCTCCGCGCGGCACGCGGGCTGGGGTCAGCGGTTTTCAGGTCCAATTTGCCAGTGAAGAAATCTTTACTCCTGGCGATGTTCTGGACGCGCTGGTGGTGATGAACCCTGCGGCCCTGGTTACGAATATTGGCGACTTGCGCAAAGGCGGCATCCTGATCGCCAACGAAGACGGGTTCAACGAAAAAGAATACAAGCTGGCCAAAGTCGACGCCAATCCGTTGGAAGCCGACATCCTGCAGCAATCGTATCGTCTGTTCAAAGTCCCGATGACGCGCCTGACCCGCGACGCCGTTTCGT
This sequence comes from Planctomycetaceae bacterium, assembly GCA_003506095.1. Lineage (GTDB taxonomy): Bacteria > Planctomycetota > Planctomycetia > Pirellulales > Pirellulaceae > UBA6163. The sequence goes on from DNWZ01000190.1 coordinate 25,975, forward strand.
CGCTCGGCCTGGGCAACAAAGAAGCCGAGCGTTGCAAGAACTTCTTCGCGATGGGTTTGGTCTATTGGCTGTTCGGTCGATCGCTCGAACCGACGCTGCGATTCATCAACGATAAGTTCGCTAAAAAGTTACCTGAAGTGGCCCGAGCCAACGAAGCGGCTCTGCAAGCCGGTTGGTCTTATGGTGAAACGACTGAAGCGTTCGGGTTGAGCTACCAAGTTGAAGCGGCTCAGTTGAACCCGGGGACCTATCGCAACATCATGGGCAACCAAGCGATCGCGATGGGCTTGGTTGCGGCGGCGTCTTTGTCGGGCAAAGAGCTGTTTTACAGCACTTATCCGATCACGCCTGCGAGCGATATTTTGCATGAATTGACTCGTTTTAAGAATTTTGGCGTCCGCACGTTCCAAGCCGAAGACGAAATCGCTGCATGCGGTGCAGCCATCGGTGCGGCGTTTGGTGGCGGCATGGGCGTAACGGCCAGCAGTGGCCCGGGGATCGCGCTGAAGGCCGAAGCGATGGGCCTGGGCGTGATGTTGGAATTGCCTCTGGTCGTAATCAATGTTCAGCGTGGCGGCCCGAGCACCGGTTTGCCGACCAAGACCGAACAGAGCGACTTGTTGCAAGCGATGTTCGCGCGAAACGGCGAAGCGCCGTTGCCGATTCTGGCGCCGCAAAGCCCCGGCGATTGCTTCGCCGTTGCGATCGAAGCTTGGCGGATTGCTGTCGAATGCATGACGCCGGTGATGATCCTGTCAGACGGGTATATTGCCAACGGCAGTGAACCGTGGAAGATTCCGGACATGTCGCAGCATCCGCGCATCAACGTTGCTCACCCCGAAGCGGCGACCGATGGCGACGAGCCGTTTATGCCTTATGCTCGCGACGAAAATCTCGCCAGGCCTTGGGCCATTCCCGGTACCGCCGGCTTGACCCATCGCGTCGGCGGATTGGAAAAAGAAGATCGCACGGGCAACATCAGCTATGACCCGGCCAATCACCAACACATGGTCAACACGCGAGCCCGCAAGGTTGCTGAAATCGCCGATCGGGTGCCGCCACAAGATGTCGTTGGCAAAACCAGCGGCGATATTTTGGTGGTCAGTTGGGGCGGGACGTATGGCGCCTGCCACACAGCGGTGCGACGCTGCCAGAAAGCTGGGATTTCGGTCAGCCACGCTCACTTGCGTTACCTCAACCCATTCCCGTCAAACCTTGGCGCATTGCTGGGCGCATTCAAGACCGTGCTTGTGCCTGAATTGAACAGCGGGCAGTTGCGAATGCTGATGCGTGCCAAGTATTTGGTCGATTGCATCGGGATCAATAAGGTTCAAGGCAAACCGTTTACGGTTCATGAATTGGTCGATGAGATCAAAGCTCATGCCGAACCGATTCAAGCCGAAGCGATGCATCACAAGGCGAGCTGAACAGCGTCGCCATCGATCGAAGAATTTTTCAGTTAAAACTAAATCTTAGGTATATTTCCCATGTCCCTGCCCGTCCTTAAAGCCGCCGACTTTGCCAGCACGCAAGAAGTCCGCTGGTGCCCCGGCTGTGGCGATTATTCCATCCTGGCCCAGATGAAGAAGATCATGCCCGAATTGGGCGTGCCACGCGAAAAGATCGTCTTCATCAGCGGAATCGGCTGCAGCAGTCGATTTCCCTATTATATGAATACGTATGGAATGCACAGCATTCACGGCCGTGCGCCAACATTCGCGACCGGCCTTAAGTCGACACGCCCAGACTTAATGGTTTGGGTGATCACCGGCGACGGCGACGCGTTGTCAATCGGTGGCAATCATTTCATCCATATGTTGCGACGCAATTTGGATGTTAATGTCGTGCTGTTCAACAACCGGATTTATGGTCTGACCAAAGGCCAGTACAGCCCGACCAGTTTGGAAGGGCAAGTCACCAAAAGCACGCCGATGGGCGCGATCGATCACCCGCTGAACCCGTTGAGCGTGGCGTTGGGTGCTGAAGCGACTTTCGTGGCCCGCACCATCGACGCCTACGTCACTCACTTGGGCGAAACGCTCAAGCGAGCCGCCGCCCACAAGGGGACGTCGTTGGTTGAGGTTTATCAAAACTGCAACGTATTCAACGATGGCGCGATGGCTTACGCTCAAGAAAAGAGCCAGCGGGCAGATAACATCGTTGAACTTGAGCATGGCAAGCCGTTGATCTTCGGCAAGGAACGCGACAAGGGGGTTCGGCTGGTCGGCAGCCATCTGGAAGTCGTCTCGCTGGCGGATGTCGCAGTCGACGATTTGCTGATCCACGACGAACGCGATCCCAATCCGTCGATTCAAATGATGCTGGCACGGATGCGATACCCTGAAATGCCTGAGCCGATCGGTGTCCTGCGGGCCGTGTCGGGCGTTGCGACTTATGACGACCAAATCAACCATCAAGTTGAGTTGGCGAAGGCGCAGCGAGGGATCGGTGATTTGCAAAAATTAGTCGAAGCGGGCGATACTTGGGTCGTTAGCTGATTTCGGTTGCGACACTCAATTTTGTAGAACCACCGGTTTGCCGGTGGTGATGAATTTCCTGTGGGTGTCGAAAGACGCTCGGGACAGATATATTTTCGCCGCTTACTGAGCTCAACAGCGCCGCGCATGTGGCGGACACCGCTGGTGTCCATCCGCACACACTCTTATCAAGGAAAGAAACCAACATGCCTCGCGGAAAGACCTACGAAAACGCAGCGGTTTGCATCGGCGATACCCCGATGATTCGAATCAATCGTTTGGTGCCTGAGGGTGGCGCGACGGTGTTTGCCAAGTGCGAGTTTTTCCAACCGCTCAACAGCGTCAAAGACCGCATTGGCGCCGCGATGATCGCGGCCGGTGAAAAGGCGGGGCTGATCAA
>DNWZ01000190.1:28877-40469 GCA_003506095.1 Planctomycetaceae bacterium
GGCTACAAGCTGACATTGACCATGCCCGAATCGATGTCGGTCGAACGGCGTGCACTGTTGCGAGCGATGGGCGCCAATTTGGTGTTGACCCCAGCCGGTGATGGCATGAAGGGTGCGATTGCCACAGCGACTCAAATGGCAGCGGATACTGCCAACGCCTACCTGCCCCAGCAGTTTGAAAACCCAGCTAACCCTGCGATTCACGAAGCGACCACGGGGCCCGAGATCTGGGAAGACAGCGGCCACGATATCGATGTGATCGTGGCGGGTGTTGGCACTGGCGGTACGATTACCGGCGCGGCACGATTTCTGAAGAAGATGAATCCGAAGTTCAAAGCGATTGCGGTCGAACCCAAGCATTCACCCGTAATCAGCGGCGGAGCGCCGGGGAAGCACCGCATTCAGGGGATTGGCGCCGGTTTTATTCCCAAAAACCTCGATACTTCTTTGGTCGATGAAGTCATTCAAGTTGACGATGAAGACGCGTTCGCGTGGGGCCGATTGCTGGCCAGGGAAGAAGGGATCGTCGCCGGAATCAGCAGTGGGGCGAACATGTGGGCCGCCGCTCAAGTCGCCGCGCGGCCTGAGTTTAAAGGCAAGCGAATCGTGACCATTATGTGCAGCTTGGGCGAACGTTATCTCAGCACGCCACTGTTTGGCGATTTGGGAATGTGATGTCGGGGGGCCAAAAGGCTGGCGCAACCTTCTTCCCAGCCGAGATGGCGACTATACTTACAAGTCGGACAGGCGGTCCCGGCGAGACCAACTGATCTTCTCCCTTTTGTACATTTTGCTACCTGCGGTCAACGGATTCATGAAGCGAGCCCAGCATCTTGACCACCTTCTGTCACAGTGGGCATTCGATCCCAACACGCTCAATTCGCGTTTAATCAAGGGTCGCGATGGTCGCGACGTGATTCAAATGCGCGTCGACATGGGCGTGTTGCAAATGGAAACTACCGGGCGTCCCGACGGCGCCCAGCCACACGGTTGTGAGACCTTCCTGGATTACTGCCAAGGCCTGCTGCTGGATGATTCGTCGCGCAAACTGGACGATTCCGAATGCGGTGAAGTCGACCGCGAGTTCATGCAATTTTATCACCGCCGGATCTGTTGGCTGAGGTTGCAGTACTACCACCGCGCCGTGATGGACGCCGATCACACGCTGCGATTGATGGATGTCAGCGAAAAGATGAGCCCTGATGAGGAATGGACGAACTCGCACGAGCAGTACCGTCCGTTCGTGTTGTTCCATCGAACGCAAGCCGAGGCGCTGGCTGAACTGGAAGACAACGGAGCCGAAGAAGCGGTTCAGGCGATCAACACGGGGCTGGAAGAGATTCGCATTTTCTTCGTCAAGCACGAAGCCGAAGAGCATTTTGACAGTGACGAATTGGTGACGCGATTGGTCGACCTAAGAGAATCGCTGCGCAATGAATACTCGGTCGGCAGGACGCTGAAAGAGCGTTTGGTAGAAGCGGTCGAACAAGAGCAATATGAGTTAGCGGCAAAGCTGAGAGATGAGCTTTCGCGCCGCGAATCGCACTAAAGTAACAGGCACTCTCCGAGTGCCGTCACCAACCAAATGATTCTCGTTTGTTACGGCGCACGGAGGGTGCCTACCACTCTAGGCCGCTCGTGCCACGGCGTTCATTTTTGAATCGGCGATTGCCACAATTGCGATGCCTGCGGCTTCGGCTGCGGCGTAAGTTTCGGCTTGATCGACGACAATCGTTCGGTCTGCTTCCACTGCGATCGCAACTCCGCCAGCATCTTTGACCATCTGGACCGTCTGTGGTCCGATCGTTGGCACGTCGAAACGCATGTCCTGATTGGGCTTGGCCACCTTCACCAAAATCCAGCCACCACGCCGACAAACTTCACCAGTTCGTCGGATGCAAGCATCCGTCCCTTCGATCGCTTCGACCGCCAACACGGTCCCATCTTTAACCGTGATGCTTTGGCCGATGTCCAATGCGCCCATTTGTTTGGCGACTTGCCAGCCGAAACGGATATCGTTTTCGAGCTTTGCGGAATGTTTCTTGCCTGCGAGCCAGCCTTCGGGCACCAGCAGGTCGGGAGCCAAGTCAGTCGCCGCGACCACATCCATCGAATGTCGCAAATACATATCGGTCACCGCTTGAAGTAACGAATCGTCTCGGGCATTCCGGTTTCGGCTCAGCAACAATGGGCCGAAGGTCCGCAGGCATTCCAGATCAGGAAAGTGTCTCAGCCAAGGCGACCCGGCGTACAGCAGATCCGCTTTGAACAACTTGCCCGCCATTGTCACTTGGCGAACGCCCATTTTGCGGAAGTAATTGACGTGTGTCCCCATGCGTCCCACGCCTGACCAGCAAACATGGTCGCACAGGTATTCAAGGTGTGGGTCGGCATGACCTTGAATCGCGATCGCGCAGACCGGAATCCGCCGCTGGACTAACGACTGAGCAACCAGAACGGGGAATCGCCCCCAACCGGCGACCAAGCCGATCGGAGCAACGCGACCGGTCGACACGATTCGCCTGAAACCCGATTTGGGACGGTAACCGCCCGCTAGATAACCGCCACCCATCGCGTCCAAAGCCTCACGCTGCGGGGCGACGAAATGGAATACAGCGTTGGTGATCTTCGGCATGCTCATCGGCCGAAGCCGATCGCTGGCTCTCTTGCGCGACAGATTCACCAGTGGATTGCGACTGCCGCACCTCTTGGGTCTGGGCGTTTCGCATTGCATCCATTTCGCGGCGCAGTGTTTTCACCTCGCGGCGTATCTCTGGCAAACGACGCTGGACCGCCATAATCTGCATTTGATCGCGCTGCGAAGTCGCTGGGCTGCCGAGATAGACCTGATCGCCAGCGAGATTTTCCATCACCCCAGCTTGTGCGCCCACGATTGCATGATCACCCAGTGTAATGTGATCGGCCAAACCGACCTGGCCAGCCAGGACGACATAGTCACCCGTTTGGCACGATCCGGCAATCCCAACTTGGCTGCACAACAGATTGTGGCGACCGATATGGCAATTGTGGGCGATCATGACCAAATTATCGATCTTGGTCCCTTCGCCGATGCGAGTCACACCGTACGTACCGCGGTCGATCGTCACGTTGGCTCCGATATCGACATGCGATTCGATGTGCACATAACCCAATTGCGCGGTCGAAACGTGCCGCCCTTGCACTTGACGATAACCGAAACCGTCTGCACCAATGATCGTGCCGGCGTGGATCCGAACATGGTCGTCGATTCGTGAATGTTCATAAATCACAACGTTCGGAAACAAGCGACAGCAATTGCCAATGGCCGATTGTTCCATCACCACAACGCCGGGCATGAGGTGGCAATCGTTCCCGATAACCACGCCAGCGCCGACAACCACCCCGGCATCGATGCGCGTGCCGCTGCCGATCGTGGCAGTGGGATCGATTTGAGCGGAACTGTGGATCGAAGCGTAAGCTGGCACTTCCTCCCGAGGACGAAAGCGGCTGACGATGTGCGTAAAGACACCGTGGATATCTTTCGCAACAATTTGCGTACAGCCCAGTGCCTCGATCGGTTCCGCAGTCACCACCGCAACTGCACCTGAGCATACGGCCATCGGAGCCCGAGCTGGAGCGTCGATTAAAGTGACACAGCCTTGACGTGAGTCGCGAAGCGGCAAGGCGTCGACGCAGAAAACGCCGGGATCGCCGATCACCACAACCTGGTCCAGTCCGTGAACCAGTTCGCCCACACTTTGGCGGATGATTTCGATAGTCATTCCTGATTCCTTTCTGTCTACGGCTTCCCTGCCGGTCTCTCTTTTATCGGGGCGAGTGGCCTGCCAACAAGACCAATCGTGAAGACTTTGAGCGACAATATTACTAAACAGAAAGCCACTTCGCGACATTGCACCACACCCATGTGGTACAAAAGTTAAACTGGGTTGTACTTACGAGCTGAAGATGGCTTGAAAATTGCCCCCCATAACGCCTCCCCGAAACCTCGTTGCGTCTGCTATGATACATGTCCGGGCGCCACGGGTGATCTTGTCGATCGAAACGTCGTCGCAAAGATTGCTCATCCCCAAGGTGTGCCCGGTTACCTGTTTGTTGTCACTTTGTCAGTCGATCGATTAAGGAGTCACCGATGCAAATCAGCATCTCCGTCCGCCATGGTGAAATGCAATCCGGCGACCAACCGTTGATTGAAGAAAAGGTGGAGAAGTTGCGTCGTTTGTTTGACCGCGTCAATGCGATTGAGGTGATCATCGATATGAAGCAGTTGGACAATCCATCTGTGGAACTGAAGGTATCTGCGGAGCATGCTGCGGATTGTATCGCCAGTGCGGATGCAACCACGGTCTTGGGGGCACTGGATTTGGCGATTCCCAAAATCGAACACCAACTACGTCGCATCAAGGAAAAGGTTACCGGCCACCGCGCGACCGGACACAAACACATTGACTCGACCTCCCGTGCAGATTGAAACCGCGTCTTCGCAGGCCCCGCAATTATCGATCGCCCAGCGGACCGCTGGACGTTTGGTCGGTTTGAGAAATGATTCATTACCAATCTGGTGGCATTTGTCGCCATCGCACGGACGATCCAGTCCCGAATTGAACACATCGGCCCGTCGGTACTCCGCCCCGCCGCAACAGTATCCCCGTTAGGACTCAATTTAATGAAGTTTTCAGATTTTATCTGTGAAAAGGCTATCCGCGCAGAACTCGCTGCGGACAACAAAGAAGACGTGATCAACGAATTGGTTGATTCACTGTTAAAAGCTGGCGAGATCAACGCCGATGAAAAAGCGGATATCATTGCGGCCATCATGAAACGCGAGGAACTCGGCAGCACCGGGATTGGTCGCGGTGTCGCAGTGCCTCATACCAAGCATCCTGGCGTTGATAAGCTCGTTGGCACGGTCGGCGTCAGCGTCGATGGGGTCGACTTCAACAGCCTCGATGGCGAAAAAGTTCAACTTTTCTTTCTTCTGATCAGCCCGCCGGACCGCCCCGGCGATCACCTGCGAGCCTTGGAAAACATTTCCAAGCAATTGCGAGACGAAACGTTCTGTCGTTTCCTCAAACAGAGCCGAACCAGCGAAGACATTCATCAATTGCTGGAAGAGGCGGATAACAATCAGTTCGCTTCGTAATCACAAGCGACTGGTTTTAGTGGATAACCCGGCCCAGGGTTGCTAGCCACTGCAATCGGCGGGACGATTCCATCCCGGTTTTTATTTGTTTTTTTCACTCAGTCTGTATCTGCGAACATGCCGTCATGAGTTCCGCAGCCATCACTCGAAACGTTGTCGTCCGCAATCCCCAGGGTTTGCACGCTCGTCCTGCCGACTTGCTCGTACGCGAAGCGAGCCGACACCAGGCCGAAATTTCGCTCGAAAAAAATGGCTACAGGGTTGATTGCAAAAGCATCCTTTCGCTGCTGACCTTGGGTGCCCAGTGCGGGACCGAAATGTCGCTTTATGCCGAAGGTGCCGACGCGGAACAGGCGGTGACAATGATCGCAGAATTATTTGAAAACGGTTTTCACGAAATGGAGCAAGCCGAATGATCCGCCGTTGAAATCGGCCGCAAAGTTTTTCTGTTGCCCTGCTGGATTCACCCCAAAACTGACTTCACCGCGATGGCGAGTGAGCCACCAGTTTTGATGCCCGACAGTCGAGATGCCGGACGGTCGACTTGAACACGCGCTTTGGGTAGGCGGTGTTTCCATTCGATTGCCCTGTAATCATCCAGAAGCAGACAAACGCTTAGATCTAAGATTTCAACGTCCACTCGGCCGCTCCTTCCAACACACCACCCGAACATAGATGATGGATTTCCGTCGCTTCCGCCCCTACGGCCAACTGGTCTTTCGCGCCGCTGGTGCGCGAGGAACGCCAGTGGTTCTGACCAGGCGTTGGCCCGGTACTCGATGCTTGAACTTCATGGAATCCCGGTATCGCCCGGCGTAGCAATCGGTCCAGCCCTGGTGCTGAATCGCGAAGGCTATCGAATCTCCTATTGCCAAATCGCTCCTGACGCAGTCGACGAAGAAATCGCTCGACTCCGTCGGGCGGTAGATGCTTTGTCGCAAAGTCTGGAAAGCAACCGATTCTCGACGGCCGCAATTGCCGGCAATTCAACCGGCGATATCTTCGCCGCTCAACTGCAAATGTTGCACGATCCGCGTTTGCACGCCGAACTGCAGCGGCGGATTCGCCAAGGCAAGCAATCGGCCGCCTATGCGGTCAGCCAAGTGCTGCATCGCTACGCTTCGGACCTTCGCCGGTTGGACAATTCGCTGCTGGCCCAGCGTGCCGACGACATTGTTGATATCGAACTGCAGTTGCTCCAGCAACTCGGCGCGGTCACTCGTCGGCCACTGACCGAATTGAACGAACCGGTGATCCTGCTGACTCACAACCTGACACCCTCGGAAACGGCAAACCTTGATCGCCGTTATGTTCGCGGTTTCTGTACCGAAATCGGCGGCCCCGGTGGCCACATGGCGATCGTCGCCAAAGGTCTGGAATTGCCTGCGGTTGTCGGTATCGGCGACTTTTTGGAAAGCGTGGGCGGGGCGACTCGCGTGATCGTCGATGGCGATCGCGGCGTTCTGATACTCGATCCCGACGAAGAAACGGTTCAGCGTTACGAAGAAGGTCGCGAACGTCGCAAGAACCTCGCCCTGCGTTTGGCCGAACTGCGCGACCTGCCGGCGATCACAACCGATGGCGTGTCGGTGTCACTGAGCGCGAACATCGAATTTCCCCATGAAGTCGCCGCCTGTTTAGAACGCGGTGCTGCGGGTATTGGGCTTTATCGTACCGAGTTTTTGTATCTTTCTAGCGACGAGGAGCCGAGCGAAGAGGACCACTACAACGCCTATCGTGAAGTGGTCGAAGCGATGCAGGGTCGCCCGGTCGTGATTCGAACGCTCGACCTCGGGGCCGACAAAATGGGCAGCCGGCCGCTGACCGAACCCGAGCCCAATCCGTTTCTAGGACTGCGCAGTATCCGGCTTTCGTTAAAAACCCCCGAACTGTTTCGGCCGCAGTTACGAGCGATCTTGCGCGCGGCAGTTCACGGGGATGTGCGCGTGATGTTCCCGCTGATCACGACGCTGGCGGAATTGCGGCAAGCCAAAATGCTTGTGAACATTATCGCCGAAGACCTCGCCGAAGCGAAAATCCCGCATCGCGCTAACCTGCCGATCGGCATGATGGTGGAAGTCCCCGCTGCCGTGTTAATGCTCGACCGGTTTGTTAAAGAAGTCGATTTCCTCAGCATCGGGACCAACGATTTGGTGCAGTACACGTTGGCCGTGGACCGCAGCAATGAATGCGTCGCCGACCTGTATCAGTCGAGCGATCCGGCCGTTTTGAGGCTGATCAAACGTTGCGTGGAAGTCGCCGGCGAAGCTTCGATTCCGCTGGGGATTTGCGGCGAAATGAGCAGCAACCCGGCCCGGTCGCTGTTGCTGGTCGGAATGGGTGTGCGCAGCCTTAGCGTGCCGCCCAACGCCCTGCCAAAACTGAAGAAAGCGATCCGCAGCGTTTCGATCCTTCAATGCCAGGAGATCGCTGCCCGCGCCCTGACGCTCGATTCCGCTCGCGACATCGACCTGTATTTGCTCGAACGACTCAGCAAACTCGCCCCGGAGCTGATCGTCGCATGACCCACACGCCCCTGCCACGCAACCCTTTTCCCCGCGTCGAACTTCACGTCACCCGATGACATCACTGGACCCAACACCGCCGATTCGCGATCGATACCGCATCCGGTTCGCCAAGACCGGCTTGCTGCGGTGGATCGGGCATCGCGACCTCCAGAGGCTGTGGGAACGGGTGCTGCGTCGGGCCGACGTGCGATTGTCGATGTCGCAAGGGTTTCATCCTAAACCGCGCATTAACTTTCCTTCGGCTCTCGCACTGGGCGCCCAAGGGATCGACGAAGTGATCGAAGTCGAAGTAGCACAATCGATCACGCCCGATGAATTGCGACAACGATTGATCGACGACAACCAACCCGGGTTAACGATCGGCAGCGTTGAATTGGTCGCCAAGGCGAATATCGGTCGCACCGGCGTTTCGCCGTTGCCCGGTTTCACGAAAGCGAAACTGCACAGCAGCGTTTATGAGATCACGTTGCCAGAATCTTATAACGCAGCCTCACCCGATTTTGCCCGGATCGATGACGCGATTGCGAATTTGAAATCGCAATCGTTTCTTCGAGTCAGCCGCAGTGGCAAAGAAATCTCAGCCCACGTTGCAACCTCCTTTCCCGTATTGCATCGCCGCGATCACGTGATCCATCTGGTTCAAGTCGATAACGACGGGGCAACGCTGAAACCGACAGAAATCTTGGACGCGATCGGCCTTGCCGATTTGATCGAACAAGGCGCAACCATTTGCAGAACACGTGTGATTTTGGTCGACCAAACCGAACCACACTTCACCGATTCAGACCGGACACCGATGTTTCCGGATCTCATAACGAATAAAAACCACACCCTCACAGACAACCTGTTCAAGGAACGAATCTGATGAAAAAAGAGATGCTGATCAACGTGGCACAGCCCGAAGAAAGCCGCATCGCGATCATGGAAGACAACCGACTTGATGAGCTTTACATCGAGCGGAAGAGCGTCGAAGCGTTCGCCGGAAACATCTATCGCGGAAAAATTGTTAATCTCGAACCGAGCATTCAAGCGGCGTTCGTCGACTTTGGTGTCGGTCGCAACGGCTTTCTGCATATCAGCGATGTCGAACCGCAATACTTTCGCCAAGGCGGTTACGACCCGGCGGAAATCATGCGTGAATCGGACGAAATGGCCCAGAAATCGGCCGAACGGGCACGCGAAACCGGACGCGGTTCCAAGACCGCGTTTAAAGGTGGACGCCCACGAAACAAGCCCCCGATCCAAGAAGTTTTCAAACGCGGCGATGAAGTCCTGGTGCAGGTGATCAAAGAAGGGATCGGCACCAAAGGGCCAACGCTCAGCACCTATATCTCCATTCCAGGTCGATACCTCGTGCTGATGCCGGCACTGGGCCGCGTGGGCGTCAGTCGCAAGATCGAAGACGAAGACGACCGCAAGCGACTGCGAAGATGCCTGCTTTCGATCAACCCGCCAAAGGGACTCGGCTTTATCGTTCGTACCGCCGGCGCGATGCGAAAAGAAGACGAACTGCAGCGTGACATGGAGTACCTGTTGAGGCTTTGGAAGTCGATCGTCAAACGTGTCGAATCGACCACCGAGCCAGGACCGATTTATGAGGAAAGCGATATGATCATCAAGACCATTCGCGACGTCCTCAGCAGTGATATCGACGTTATCTATATTGATGAAAAAGTCGCTTATGAGAAAACGCGTGACTTCCTCAAGATGGTCATGCCACAGTTTGTCGACGCGCTGAAGTTTTATGATGCTCGCCAACCTTTGTTTCATAAGTACAAACTCGAAGAGGAGATCGCGAAGATCAACCAACGCAAGGTTGACCTGCCCGGCGGTGGTTCGATCGTGATCGACCCGACCGAAGCGCTCGTGGCGATCGACGTCAACAGCGGCAACTTCCGTGGCGGCAGCGATTCGGCTGACGAAAATGCGTTTCGTCTGAACATGGTCGCCGCAAAAGAAATCGCTCGCCAGTTGCGCCTTCGCGACCTTGGCGGTGTAATCGTAAACGACTTCATCGACATGCGACGAGAAACGCACCGACGCAAAGTCGAACGCGCTTTGCGCGATGCGATGGCGAAGGACCGTGCGCGAACTAAAATTTTGCGTACCAGCCCTTTCGGCCTGATCGAGATGACTCGCCAACGGATCCGCACCAGTCTAAAACGCAGCATCTATACCGATTGCCCTTGTTGCCAAGGGCGGGGCGTGGTTAAGACGGCGGAGAGCATGTCGATCGAAGTGGTTCGAATGCTAGCACTGGCTTGCCGGAACCCGCACATCGTACGCGTGACGGTGCGAGTGAACGACGAAGTCGCGGCATTCTTGAACAACAAGAAGCGACGCAGTGTGATGGAATTGGAAGATAGCGGCGAAATGACCGTCCAAATCCTTGGCAGCGAAAGTTTGTATCCCGAGGCGCTGGAAATCGACTGCCGTGATAAGCAGGGTGAACGCGTCGAAATCGATAGTTGATCAAATCATGTGGAACGACCTTTCCCAGCGGCTGATCACCGGATTAGCCGGCTCTGACCCAACCGCCGATCCGTCTTTGCAGACGGCGGCGCGAAAGGTCGCTCCCACGATGGCTTACGGACGGCATTATGGCCCGGCTCCCTGCGGTGCCCGTCGCGCCGCTGTGGCGGTTGTATGGCTGCAAAAAGATGACGGTTCGTGGTGGTTGCCGTTAACCTTGCGACCGCTGACGTTGCGTCATCACGGCGGCCAAATCTGCTTTCCGGGTGGGATGATCGAAGGAGACGAAACGCCGGTGCAGGCGGCGCTGCGAGAGTTCGAAGAAGAACTCGGGCATCGCCCCATGGCTCCCGTGTTCTGCGGTTCGATGAAGCCGATGTATGTGTATGCCAGCAACAACCTGATTTTCCCGGTCGTCTTCACAGCACAAATGCCATTGTCCGACTGGTCGCCTGACCCGGCGGAAGTCGATCGCGTGATCGAATTGCCAATGGAAGCGATCGATTCGATTGGCGGTTCAGGCCGCGATACCCGCGTTCGTAAAATCGTGCGGGATCAACAAGTGGTTGGCGAATATCGATTCGACTCACTCGCTTATCGAGTGGGTGAAGATCGCATTTGGGGAGCGACCGCGATGCTGATTCAACAACTGAGCCGTTTGGTTCGGCAAGGCGACGAGATGATTCGCAACTGCGATCGGAATCCAGCGGAATTGGTTTCTCAACGGTAGTACCGCCCGTATGTCTTACCGCCTTTCGGCGGCCGCTTAAAATAGGCACTCGAAAGTGGTCGCCTAAAGGCGGGACTACGAACCTTACAACCCCAGCCACTTGGGCAACCATAGACTGATCGCCGGGACAAACGTTACGACCAATAGCGTGAATACCAGCGGGAACAAAAACGGAATCATGCCACGCATCACGGTTTGAAAACTCGCCCCGGTCACCGAACTCAACACGTATAAAACCAGGCCCACTGGCGGCGTGATCAGTCCGATCACCAAGTTCAAAATCATCACCACACCCAAGTGCAACGGATCGACCTGGAAGTGAACCGCAACGGGCAACAACACAGGCACACAAATCAATAATGCTGCAGTCGGTTCCAATAACATCCCAACCAACAATAAGAAAACATTCACCAGCATCAGAAACACATACGGATTGTCCGTCAATCGCAACAACGAATCGGCAACCATTTGCGGGCCCTGTTCGCGAGCGATGATCCAGCCGAACAGACTCGCCGCCGCCACGATCAACATGATCACACCCGTTGTTGTGCTGGTCTGCAGCAACACCTCATACAGTTTTGCAGGCGTTAACGTGCGGTAACAAAGCCCCAGAAAAATCATATACATCACCGCCGCTGCGGCCGCTTCGGTCGGCGTGAACACGCCACCCAAAATGCCGCCCAAAATGATCACCGGTGTAAACAAGACCGGCAACGCAGCGA
>DNWZ01000059.1 GCA_003506095.1 Planctomycetaceae bacterium
CCGCTTGCAGCGCTCAGCAGCCATAAGCAAGTCCTCCTTTACAACACGCAAACGCTCGATTTGGTCGGTGTATTGCCGTTCCCCGAAGGCGTGCCACGTGTATTGAAGTTCAGCCGCAATGGTAATTTATTGCTTGCTGGTGGTGGCGTTGGTGGTGCCAGTGGACGAGTCATCGTTTGGGATATCCTGACTGGCGAAAGGATTATTGAAGTCGGCGAAGAACTCGATGAAGTGCTCGCCGCTGATATTAGTTCTGATCAGAAACTGGTCGCCCTTGCGGGGCCTCAACGCGTCGTGCGTATTTACGCCACGGAAACCGGACAGTTGCTTCACGAGATTCGGAAGCACACCGAGTGGGTAACGTCGATGGAGTTCAGCCCAGACAGCGTCTTGTTGGCTACCGGCGATCGAAATGGCGGTCTATTCGTTTGGGAAGGTTGGACCGGCCGGGAGTATCTGGCGTTGCCTGGACATACCGCCGCGATCACCGATGTTTCATGGCGAGGGGATTCCAATGTGGTCGCTTCGTCAAGCGAAGATGCGACGATCCGGTTGTGGGAAATGGAAAATGGCAGCCAGGTTAAAAACTGGGCTGCCCATGCCGGTGGAGCTCTGTCAGTTGAGTTCACTCGCGACAATCGCCTGTTTTCCTGCGGACGCGATAAGATTTCAAAACTTTGGGACGCCAACGGTGCCCAGCAGATCGCTTTCGAAGCTTTCGGCGATCTTGCGATGAGGGCTACTTTCTGCAACGAAACCAACCGCGCGATTTCGGGCGATTGGACAGGCGAGATTCGCGTTTGGAATGCCGCTGATGGCGTTCGGGTTGGACAATTGGTGATGAACGTTCCGCCACTAGAAAACCGGTTGGCCGATGCCTCGCAGATGCTCACGGCCAAGCAAACCGCCCACCAACCGCTCGCCAACGCTTATCAGGCTTCTCAAACAGCCTATGAAAAGGTGAAAGCGGAGTTCACAGCCGCACAGCAACAAGCTGCCCAAGCGAAGACGAAAGCCGAAGCGGCAGCGGCAACTTTGGCGACTGCGAAGGAAACCCTGGTCAAAGTCTCGGCTGATTATTCGGCAGCTAAAAAGGCAGCTGACGAAGCGGTTGCTGCTCTGCCGGTGATCAAACAGGCAGCGGAAACGGCCGAAGCTGCAGTCGTGCAAGCGCCTGATGATACCGCCTTGGCAACTGCAGCAACTACAATCAAGACGACGTTTGTTGAACAGGAAAAGCAGACGAACGCAGCAGTCGCAGCAGCTGCGGAGAAGCTCGCAGCGATGCAAAAGGCGACTGCCGATTTAGCTGCGTCTGAGAAAGCGGCAACCGAAACTGCGGCCGCTTTGACGGCCGCAGTCGCCAACGAGCAGCGTTTGATGCCTTTGGTCAAACCGGCCGAAGACGCATTCAACGTTGCGAAGACCGCTTTCGATCAATCCGCCGCTGAGGTTGTTTCGGCCCAGCAGTTGGTCAGCCGTTGGACCGACGAGTTGGCATTCGGCAAGAAGATGGTCGAACTGATGGCTCGTCGTGGCGAAGCGATGAAAATGCTTGAAGAGCAAGAAAATTCGCTCGCGGCGCTGCAGTCGACAGCCGACGAGGCAGCCGCAGCGCTTGCCAAGGGTGATGGTGATTTGACTGCAGCCAAGACTGAATTGACCGCAAACGAAACCGCCTACAAGACCGCGCTCACAGCAGTGGATACAGCGAAGAAGAACCTCGTTGCTTCGACCCAGGCGAAGAACACGGCGACGGCGACGGTTACGACGTTGCAGCAGTTGATCGCAAAGCTGGGTGAAACCAGCGGTAAAGCGGATGAGACGTTGGCGATACAAAAAGACGATCCGGCGATTGTCGCGCTCGCCCAAAGTGTGAAGACAGTGATCGCCGAAAAGACCAAGCTGCTTGAAGCCGCAAACGTCGACCTAGTCGCAAAGACTGAGGCTGAGAAGGTGGCGACTGTTGCAGTAGCGACCAATGAAAAAGCGGCTGCCGACTTGTTGGCTGCGGCACCAGCTATTCAAAAGAAGGTTGCTGATTTCACTGCCGCCTTGCCGCCTTTGCAAAAACTTGCTCAAGACACTGCCGCAGCGGTCGAAGCGATGAAACCAACTGTAGTGACGGCTCAGGGCCAAGTTGAATCAGTCGCCCGAGAAATTGCGGTTGCTCGTGGTCTACAAACCGAGGCTTGATCCCTTTTGTACTGGCAGGCGATCAACGGTCGTCTGTTGTCGATTGCACAGGCTTTGAATGCGTGGCTGTCAGTTCGTAGAACTCTACCGTTACGCAGTCGCCAGGAGGGCCTTGGTTGGTTTGTGGATAGACACCCGCTTTAAAGTAGAAGGTTTCGTCTTTCCACCGGCTATCGTATTCCAGCACATTCACGCTTTGCGTTACGCCGTTAACAGTCACGTGTAGAATTGATTCATCCACTTTGATTTCATAGTGGACGTCATCGTTTTTACTGACGTTTGGATAGGTCAACTTTTGATCCTTTCCGCTGGCAGGACTGATTTTGACCAGCGCCTCAACCTTATCTTTGTTGTACTGCAACTTCACCAGCGGTCGTGTTGTTCCCGAGTAGCCATGAATCTGGCCGATCACAACTTTGGGATCGCTCGGCAGTTGAATGATCCGACATCGCGCCCGCAATGAATGGGTCCCTTGGAGTGGCCAATTGACTGACGAGTCTTTTCCGTCAAGCAGTTCGCGAAGTTCAGACCTAGGATAATCCGTTCCTTTTGTTGTAACGCCATCGAACGGGCACCGAAAAATGATGGCCCCCTGGTCGTTCAAGGAAAAGAACTCACTCTGGAATCCGGCGGCTAGTTCGTCCGGCATCACTTCTTTCGGTTTACCGTTTTTGCCACCGTCGGTTCCAACCGGCAGCGTCAATTTCCATCGACGAAGGTCGATCGAAGTTGAAGGCGGTGGGTTGTTGTTTCCACCATCGCAAACCGCTAGGAACGTAGCATAAAGAGTTAGAAATAGCAGTTTCATAGTTGTTGCGAATAGAAAGGTTTGCTTTTTTTCGATTCGATTCATCTCAGCAGAGGTCATTCTCGCCTACGATAAACTGCCGATTCGAATCGCAAGTTATTCGTTTAGCCGGGACGCGTGGCCCGCCGTGTTCAACTATTTTCGGCGACGTCAGTTGCAGTTGGCCGAGGTCGGGTTTGGCCCAGAGAGCGACAAATGAACTGACGGTGCCGTGAGGTACCAGACAGTATGTTTTCATTGGTCATGAACAACCGCAAGCATGAATGCGGTTTCGGCCGAAAAGTCAAAGTTAAGGTGCGACGTTAAGAACGATAGGGGGACTGGCGTAGGTGGTTTTCATCACGAAATTAAGTGATACGTTGGCCATCACGGCAAATTGCACCTTTTCGGCATGGACGGCATCAGCGGCCGCCTTCAGCGTGATTTTTCCTTGCGTGGCTCCACCGGTCAGCAAGGTGTTGCTGGCCGCCGCGTCGACCGTAACTCCCTTAGGCAATGGATCACCGAACACCGTGTTTAAATGCGTGTAGGCGACTTCTAACAAAACGTTTTTATCAAATCCCGGTGCCCGTTGCAGTTCAATGTCCAGCGTTACCGATTGGCCCGGCTTCAACATGATTTCCTTGGGACTGACGCTCACTGACAAAATGTCGGCCGGCGTGCCAATCGACACGCTGTGCGTTTCCACCGGCCAGTGACCTCGCCCGCCACCGGGTTGATAGATTTCTTGATAAATCGTTGCCGCCACCGAAAGATCTTCGGCCTGACCGTCGGCAACTTTCACACTGCCCACACCACGAATCTCGATGTTCGATACGTCGGGCTTCGCGTTCTTGTCGACGGTCAATACGACGCTGCCGTCAAGGTGCGCTCCAGCCAAGATTCTTCCTTCGGATGCGGTCACGCCTTCCGGCAAACCGGCGACCTGCAATCGAATCTCTCCATCAAAACCGCTCAATCGTTCGGCCCTGACAAAAATGACGCCCGACGTGCCGGGTGTCAGCAGGGTCTTGTCCGTATCGGCGAACAAGCGAAAGCAGGGGTTCGCTGGAGACGACTTTAAAAAGTAAACGTATTCTTGACCACCTCGAAGGTTTAAATCACGAACCTCAAGGATGAATCGGCCATCGGCCGGTACGGTCCAATTCTCGATTCGCGAATCCGAAAAAGTTCGTTTGCCGTCGCGCAAGTCATCGTTGATTTGTATCTGCTTGCCGGTCGAATCTAATAACCGCAAATGGGAATCGAGCGACGATCCGGCTCGTCTTGCAAAAACTTCAAATGTGAACCGTTCGCCTTTTTTGGCTTCGAACGCATACATATCGATATCGCTGGCTTGTTCGATGCGGCCATGAATCCCAACGGGCAACGAAACCAATTCAGCCGATTCTGGGCTGTCGTTGGGCTGCGACGACTCGGTTACGAAAGGCCCGGCATCGACCACCACCGGCACCGAATGTCGGCTTTTGCCATCCACAACAAGACCTGCAGTGCAGATGCCAGTCGAAACCGACTTGGGCAACTCGATTACGCCCTGCGGTTGTTCGGACAATCCATAACCGATCGGCGTCATCACGTGAGTCGGTTCCGTTGATGACACAGCCAGAGGAAAGACAACCTGCACATGCGGCCGCTCGCTGACTTCGATCGCATATTGCCAGTAAGCATTGCCTTGGTAGCGGACATCGCGAATCTCTACGAAATACTCGCCGTCAGCGGCAAAAGTGTGGTTCAAGAATGGATCGGCACCAAAGACATTGTCAGACGCGGCGATGGTCGAACCGTTTGAATCGCGTAAGGTCAAAATCGGATCGGCATGAGTTTGCAAGTCGTGAATTAGGTCCTGCAGTTTCATACACCTGACAAAGAAATTGACATTCTGGCCTTGAACCGCTTGAAACTTATAGAAGTCAACATCTTCGGCCTTTTCCAAACCGCCACACAGTGTTGCCGGGATCGTGAAAGGTGTTGCCGATGAGGTCACGTTGTTATCGGCGGTCTCGACGACCAAAGGGTCGTGCGCGATCACCAATTGAGCGACCGTGCTGACGCCGTTGTTCGTCGCCAAGCGGACTTGGCGTACGCCTGGCAATGCGTCATCAGCAACAACAAACCGAACGGCCAACGATTGCACAGGCGATTTGGCCGGTTCGCCCGTCGGATCAGGCGTGATCACTTCTGCCGTCACACCTTCACCCGACACAATGACGCGGTAGGCGTCTTCCATCGTGTAACGTGACTTGATGGTATGGTCCGACGCATTGCCGATCTGAGCCGCGATCGGTTCGATGCTCATCAGCATCGGATAAGCTTGCTGGGCGATCGCAGTGCCCGATGCCATGCCGCCGGTTGCCAAGAATCCTAGCAGTAGGTTGCCAAGAAGTTTGATTTTCATGGTTCTATCGCACGAATAGGAATTGTTTGGAATTGATCAGTGCCCACATCAAATCCTCATAGGCTTCCTGCGGGCTAGCCGATTCTGCTAACAATTGCCGGCTGTAATCCAGCTCCGCTTGCGTGGGCAGTCGGCACAAAGAGTTCAAATACAACCGACGGATAAGATCGTCATGATCCAGTTTGGCGGCTATTTGTTGCGTCACAAATCCATTCTTATCAGCGATTTTTTTCGCCAACGTATCGCCATTGAGTGTATGCAGTGCTTGGGCGAGGTTTGCGTCGGGACTGCGCTCGCATTCGCAAACACTGGTTCGTCGCGGCTTTGCAAACGTGTTCAAGAAATAATCGTTGTACTCTGCGTCTGGCAGATCGATCGCACGCGTGCCCAGCGGCAGATTGGGAAACTTGGTCTTAACGCCGGTGGCGTGATCGATCGCATCGAGCAACGGTTCGGCCGACAAACGCTTGACGAGATAATGACTATAGAATCGTTGGTCCGATCGATTTTCTGCGGTCGGTTCGGAACTGAGTCCGTAGAGACGACTGGTCATGATCGTGCGGATCAGATGCTTGAGGTCGAAGTCGTGTTGAACGAAGTCGTCGGCCAACGCGTCGAGCAGTTCGACATTGCTGGCCGGATTGGTGCTTCGCATGTCGTCGACCGGTTCGACTAAGCCACTGCCGAGCAGATATCGCATGTAGCGATTGACGACCGATCGGGCGAAGAACGGGTTCTCGCGATCCGTCAACCAATCCGCCAGCGGCAGCCTTCGGTCCAGCGGATGGTCGGTCGGTTCGCCTTCCAGCGGTGTCGGATCGAGTTTCTTTTTGGTCTGGGGATGAGTCACATCGCCGGTGTCACGGACCACCACCACCGTTTCGCGACCAAAAAGACCGAACTCCTCACTGTTCTTAAATCCGACACGTGAAAAGAATGCCGCCATGCTGTAATAGTCGGCTTGGCCATACTTTTCAAACGGGTGTTGGTGGCATTTGGCACATTCCAAACGGACCCCCATAAACAACTGTGAAGTCGCTTCGGCCAAGTCAGATGAATTGGCGTTGACTCGAAAATAGTTGGCTGGTCCGCTGGAGTAGATCGACCCTTGGGCGGTGATCAATTCGCTGACAAAATCGTCATAAGGCTGATTGCGACGGAAGGCATCTTTAATCCAATTGTGCAGTGCCCACATCCCTTGTTCGCCCAGCGATTTGCTGCTGTTGCGAATCAGGTCTGACCACCGCAGCGTCCAATGCGCCGCATATTGGTCGCCGTAGATATCAACGCTTGTATCACCGGTAAGCCCCAACAGGCGGTCAACCAATTCCGCACGCTTGTCGGGATTGGATGAATCGACAAACTGCAACACGGTATCAGGATCGGGCAAGGTGCCGATGCAATCTAGAAACGCTCGTCGGATGAAGGTTGCATCATCACAAAGCGGCGATGGTTGCAGCCCCAAATCTTTAAACTTCTTCGCCGCAAATTCATCCACAAAGTTATTGGATTTCCAATCTTTTAACTCGCTTTGATCGCTATAAGGAATCACAAACGTGCTGACGACAACCTGTCCGTCGAATCGCACCATCACAGCGGTTTGGCCATAACCAACGGCCTGCACATGGCCGGTTTCATCCACCGTGGCAACACTCGGGTCGATCGAATCATAGATCGCCGACGCGGTTACGTCACGCTGCGTCGCGTCGGCATAAACGGCCGTGACTCGCAATTGCTGCTTCAGCCCCAATTCGCCCACGCGCAATTTCGGCGTGACACTCAACGAACTCACCTTCACGGCTTTATCTTCGGATACCAACGGCGCTCCCGAAGCGATCCAGTTGCTCATCAACTGATACTCGACACTGCCTGCCGGCAACCGCAGTCCGCCTTCGTGCGATTGTGCCATCGACGGTTTTCGCAGCAAAAGGCTAAGTTCCGGGCTAGCGAAATTGACCCGCCGACCGCGACCCGCCTTGACCATTTCGTTGTAGTCGCCTTGTGGATCGAACCCGAAAGCCGACTGTTTGAATCCGCCTTTACCATGTTGAGCGGCGTGGCACGCGCCGGCCGCACAACCCGCTTTGGCGACCAGCGGCCGGATGTCGCGAAAGAACTCGACGCGACACGATTCCGCGTCTTCAACAATCACGGGCACTCGCAACGTTTGGCCAGCCACCTCGACCACGATTTCCGTCCGTCCGCTCGACTGGGCGATCGTCATCCCTCGGTCGTTCACCGCGACCACACTGGGATCTTCACTGCGGTAGGTCGCGTCGGCGGTTAGGTCGGTCTGGCGTTCAATCACATCGGTATCGGCCAGTGTCAGCTGCAATTGCACGCGATCCAATTGGCCGCTGAGTCGAACTTCGGCGGGTATTACTTGGATCGACGCATTAGCAATGGTATTGGTATTTGAATTGGAAGACTCGGGCGTCGGCGAATCAGACCAAGCGTTCCGACAGGATAACACCATCGTCAAAATCATGAACATTTTGACACTCGCGCGCATCATCGGCGTTCCTCGATCGGTAAGGCGGGGCAGGGGCGGGCGGGAAATGGCAGGCGGGACCGACAAGCGTAAGTATGACCGCTGCGACGGGCGTCTACCACAGCGAATCGAAGCAAGACGATCAACTTATCAGAAAAAAATATTTCAACTTGTCAAGGTTTCGGTAGCGATCGGGGGCGACGATGCGTTACCTTAATGACAGCTCACAAGCTGCTTGAACGCGTTTCGCTTCGGCCCTACCCAGAATAACTCCCACCTACGATTCAAAGTCACCCGACGTTCCCCTCGGATGACATGCTGGCGGTTGATCTCTGTTGGGCCGATCCAGAAGTGGGTTCAGGCAACATCAGCAGCACAAACGAGAACGAGTCTTTCAAAAGGAATCGCGGCATGTTGAACTTTGCGCCCCGTCGGAGTCGAACGTGTGAAGGGGTCACTCGTAGGCATTTGCTGCAAATCGGTTCACTGACTGGCTTAGGCCTGTCGCTGCCGACCTTGTTGAAAGCCGAACGGGCTAGTGGTGGCCAGCCCACTGGCAACGAAACCAATTGCATCCTGATCTGGACCCGGGGCGGAACCAGCCACCACGACACGTTTGACCCCAAGCCCGACGCGCCCGTCAGTGTTCGTGGTGAGTTTGGTGTCATCCCCACCGCGACACCCGGTGTTTACTTTGCGGATGTGATCCCGCGATTGGCGAAGGAACAAAAGCGTTTCGCCCTGCTGCGTGGGTGGAATCCACAAAACGGCAGCCACGGGATGGCTGACCAAATCGTAATGTCGGGACGGAAGTTTAACCAATCAGTGCCTTATCCCTGCTTTGGCTCGGTCGCCGGATATCACCACGGTTTTCGCAACGCGCTGCCGCCGTATGTCCAACTGGGCAGCCAGATCGACACACGGTTTGGTGGCGGTTCGCCCGGAATTCTGGGGCTGGAACATGGGGCGTTTGTGATCGAATCGGATCCCAGCGCCAGCCCGTTTGTCGTTCGCGATATCACGCCGCCATCGGGCGTTACGCTGGCGCGGGTCGATCGG
This sequence comes from Planctomycetaceae bacterium, assembly GCA_003506095.1. Taxonomy (GTDB): domain Bacteria; phylum Planctomycetota; class Planctomycetia; order Pirellulales; family Pirellulaceae; genus UBA6163. Next base: position 8,950 of record DNWZ01000059.1, read on the forward strand.
CGAAAGGCGGTTCTAAGCCGGATCGACGATTTGCAGCGAGCCCAAGAAAAGCAGCCGGCCGCGTTCGACTCGCTGGACGAGCATTATCAAACCGCACACCGCATGATCACTTCGCCTGAAACGAAACAGGCGTTCGCGTTGGACGACGAAGCCCCTGCGCTGCGCGAAGCTTACGGAAAACATCGCTTCGGCCAGAGTCTGCTATTGGCTCGTCGCTTGATCGAATCGGGCGTCCGCTTTGTGACCGTCACCGACGGCGGCTGGGACACGCATGCCAACAACTTCAAATCATTGAAGGAAAGTCGCCTGCCACCGATCGACCAAGCATTGCCGCAATTGTTGATCGATTTGCAGCAGCGTGGCTTGCTTGACTCGACACTCGTTTGCTGGCTTACCGATTTCGGTCGCACGCCAATCGTCAATTCGGCCAGCGGTCGTGACCATTGGTCGTCCAGCGGCTTTGCACTGATGGCCGGTGCAGGTGTACCGGGCGGACACGTCTTGGGTGAAACAACAGCCGATGGTGGTGCGGTCGCTAAGGATGAATACTTATCCGAAGACTTGGCGACAACCATCTATATGAAACTGGGCATCCCGGCTGACCTGATCGCGCACAGTCCCGACGGTCGGCCGATCCGATTGATCGAAGGGCGACCGATCCGCGAGTGGATGTAGGAAAGTGACGGCGAAGCGGACAATACCGCCTTCCGACTGATCGGTGGCATTGAGCGATCTTTATCGCTTTCCCTGCGATTTCGAATCGCGATCGACCGATTCGAAAACATCACCACTACCGAATCGGCATGAAACGCTGATACTGCTGTTTCCTGGCACTGACATGCGTTATCAATACGCATCCACTCGTCTGGTCGCTGCTGGCTGCGAACTTATCCGCCAAGTCATCTGTCCTGTTGACATGCTGCCAAGCGACCACCACCCATCAGTGCCGACTGATTCATGAATACACTGCATCAGCTCTATCGTCCGTCACTCGCTTTGTTGACAGACTTGTACCAATTGACGATGGCTTATGGATATTGGAAACACGGGCTATCAGAGCGTGAATCGGTATTTCATCTTTTCTTTCGCAGCAATCCTTTTCAAGGCGGCTATTCGATCGCCTGCGGATTGCAAACGGCGATGGAGTATCTGGAAAATTTCCGATTCGAGCCGGATGACCTAACTTACCTGGCGTCGCTCAACGGTGCGGATGGCAAATCGTTGTTCAACAGCCAGTTCATCGACTACTTGGGCGCAATGAAGTTCTCCTGCGATCTGGATGCGATTGTTGAAGGGACGGTGGTCTATCCCCATGAACCGTTGGTTCGTGTGACGGGTCCGATGCTGCAGTGCCAGCTTCTTGAAACGCCGCTTCTGAACATCATCAACTTCCAAACATTGATCGCCACCAAGGCGGCGCGGGTTTGCCAAGCCGCAGCGGGTGACCGCGTGATCGAATTCGGACTGCGGCGTGCCCAAGGGATCGACGGCGCGTTGGCTGCATCGCGGGCCGCGTTCCTGGGTGGTTGCTCGGGAACCTCAAACGTCCTCGCAGGAAAACTGTTCAACGTTCCTGTTACGGGCACACATGCCCACAGCTGGGTAATGACGTTTCCGTCGGAACGCGAAGCCTTTGATCTCTATGCCTCCGCACTGCCCAACAACTGCGTTTTCTTAGTCGATACTTACGACACGCTTGAAGGGGTCCGCAATGCCGTCGAAACGGCCCGCTCCCTTCGCGCGATGGGGCATGAAATGCTCGGCATTCGACTCGATTCGGGCGACCTGGCATGGTTAAGCATTCAAGCACGCGAGATTCTTGACCAGTCGGGGTTTCCTGCCGCTCGGATTGTCGCCAGCAATGATCTTGACGAACGTTTGATCACCAGCCTGAAACAGCAGGGCGCACGAATCGATACCTGGGGCGTGGGGACAAAGTTGGTTACCGCCTTTGACCAGCCGGCACTTGGTGGAGTTTATAAACTCGGGGCGATTCGCGACGATGGCGGCAATTGGCAATACCGCATCAAACTATCCGAGCAAACGATAAAAGTCAGCAACCCTGGAATCCTTCAGGTGCGTCGTTACTTCGATGCGTCGGAACATCGCGGTGACATGATCTTCGATCAAGAATCGAAACTTGATCCTGCTGGTGGTGCTTCGATGATCGACCCCGCCGATCCCAACCGCCGGAAAGATTTTGCGGCCAATGAGCATTTCATCGACTTGTTGACGCCCATCTTTCGCAAAGGGCATCCTGTGTACCAGCAACCGTCGCTCGAAGCGATTCGCCAGCGCGTACGAAACGAATTGGGTTGTACGCCTGTCTCTGTAAAACGCTTTGACAATCCCCACATCTATCCAGTCGGACTCGAAGAATCGCTGCACCAATTCAAAGCATCGATGATTCAGTCCGCGCGACAGCGATGAAAAGTGCAGGTATGATGATCAATGCATTAATCCTAGTCGATTTACAGAACGACTTTCTGCCCGGTGGTGCACTTGCGGTGCCACGAGGTGACGAAGTGATCGCGCTGGCAAACCAGTTGCAGCCTTTCTTTCATTTGGTTGTCGCTACGCAAGATTGGCATCCACCCAACCACAGCAGCTTTGCCAGCCAGCATGCCGGACACCAAATCGGCGACATCGTCAATCTCGGCGGAGTGCCCCAAGTGCTGTGGCCAGATCATTGTGTTCAAGACACTTACGGCGCAGAACTGAGCCGTTCGCTGCATACCCGATCGATTGCCCGCGTCTTTTATAAGGGTACCGAACGACATCTCGACAGCTATAGCGGCTTTTTTGATAACGGTGGCATCCACGAAACGGGACTCGGCAACTACCTTCGCGAGCATCAAGTTACCGACGTTTACATTCTCGGATTGGCAACCGACTATTGCGTTCGAGCGACTGCGATCGATGCGCGACGGCTCGGTTTGCGAACTTGGTTGATCGAAGATGCGTGTCGTGGGGTCGAACTGCAGTCGGGCGATTGCGCTGCGGCGATTGATGATATGCGAAGCGCGGATGTTCGATGCGTGACAAGCGACCGTTGGTTGGCCGAGCATCGCGATTCATTCAACTTCGCCGAACGAACGAAACTTAGTGGCGGCAAGTTTATAAAAGTCATGCAATCGGGGCGTTGGGAATACGCCCAGCGGACCAATGCGAAAGCTGTCGTCGTCATCGTTGCGTTGACAGAAGATGACGAGATCTTATTCATCGAACAATATCGGGAACCGACCGGTCGACGATGCGTGGAACTGCCAGCCGGATTGGTCGGCGATGGGGCGGATGGGGCGGACGAAGATTTGACCGAGGCGGTACGTCGCGAGTTGATCGAAGAGACCGGTTTTGCGCCAGAGCGAGTCACGTTTCTTGCCGCATCGTCCTCTTCGGCCGGATTGACCGACGAAGTAGCGCATATCTACTTAGCAGAAGGCTTGCGTCAGGTGGAGAGTGGGGGTGGCGTGGACGGAGAAATGATCCAAGTCCATCGGGTTCGCCGCGATCAAGTTGACGATTGGCTAGCGGAACGTCGTCGGGAACGATTGGACATCGCGATGTCGTTGTATGCAGCGTTATGGTTAGCTGAAAGTTTCTGGCGACGCTAAGAAACCGTCAGTGAGTCAGAGCTAGACGCAGCCCCGCGATCAAACTGCTGTTGCTGATGCATTCGGCGCCGCCAGGCAAGGAATTGTCCAAGGGGTTCGAGCTACTTTTGTGCGTCTTAAATCAATTTTTGAAGCACCTGCTCGTCGATCAAATTAAGAATGTAATTTGATATGCCGTCCGCGATGTGCGGGCTATCGATGCGCACTCCGATTTCGATGTTTCGCTTTTGCCCGCGTTCGGTAAAGTTGGCTGAGGAAACAAACGCATAACGCTTATCGACGACAACACACTTCGCGTGAAGGCTCGCCCGTTTGCTGGGATCAGCATCAATGGCCCGAGGGTCAAAATAGAGTTTGGGTAACGGAAACCCGTCGGGCCACTGCTTTTTCTTGAACTGTGTCATGTAGCGATGACGAATTTCATATTCCGATCGCGAATCTTGACCGTCGCGACCAACGTTCAAGCACATGATGACATCAAGTGAAGGTTTACGCGTCATTTCTTCGGCGAGTGTCGCGAACACTTGCGTGCCTTGATAGACGCTGTACCCAACGACCAGTACGCTCTGCTTGGCATCGCGGAATAGCTGTTGGACGACCACGCTTGTATCACGATTCATGATCCCCGGCAAATCAGGACCGGACGCGACAAGATCAACGAGCTCATCGACCAACTTAGTCTGCGCCCGCGCATCAACGATGGCGTCAATCAAAACAGCCGCCTGCGTTTCGTTGAATTGTTTGCGGTGCAGGTCACTTAAGTCAGCGACCAACTGCTGTGGGTTCGATAATGAGTAAGCGCTCAGTCCGGCAACGGTAACCGGCATCTTAAGCCGCTGGCCCCGCAGCGCCGACGCCAACTTACGCAAATCATTCGTGCTTAGGCGATGCAGCGATTCCATCAACGCAGGTCCTGAAAGAACTCAACGCCAGCAGCTTCGAGCGTTGAGACCACCAAGGTTCGATCCAGAAACTCATTAAACTGCTCACACGAGGGCTCCGATATCAACAAGCATCCATGACAAGCGGCACCATGCAGAAATCGTCGTTCGTATGGGCTGGTGGCGGAATGGCTGGCACATACCGGGTCGTTGGAGCAAAGTTCGCCGTACTCTAAAGCGTTGCGGACGTGGTCGCTGATCTGCCGCCCTGTTTCTACTAAACCGCCGAGCGTCCCTTCAGCGTCTGGCGAGCCTGTGTAGAGCAGTACCCCATATCCGACACTGGGGATGCAGTAGATGCGTTCACGCACCGAACTGGCCGGGTAGCCGCATTCGAGCGAAACGGCAGTTAACAACAAATGCGAAAACGTGTGCAACATATAAAATGGCAGCAGCGGGAAATCGTCGCCCACGCGGGTCGACGCATTGTGCTCCTTGCGCCATACCTCAAGCCCGGCAAGCAGCGTCTGGCCGTAATCAAAAACGGCGGCTCGGCTTGCCCACTCTTCAACCGCCGCTTTGTTGAACTGAATAAATATTCCTTCGCCACGATTCTCAATCGCTGGCAACCATGTCGGTGTATCACGAGTAATCGCCGAACGTTGAACACCAACTTCCAACTCACCTTCGATGTCGGGCGATGCCGGTTCAAAACGAGTGAAACCGACTTGGGCGATCACTTCGCGCAATCGATGCACCAGCACGACTCGCTCGATGTTCTTCATCCAGGGCGTATTCCAGCTGTCGCGTGGCAGACAGCGAGCGAAGAAATCACCGTCGGGTTGATCGTTCCCGATTTCATCTTTGGCGGCGATTAATGTTTCGAGTTCCGCTTCCTTGACCGACTTGCCAGCTGCGTTCATCGCGCCGCGACGCGATTCAACTTCGGCCCAAACCTCTTCGTTCGAAATACCCTCCAGGACTTTGCTGACACGAGCCTTCTTGCGCTCGTAAGCGATATCATCGATTGACTCGGCCTCTTCGATAAAAGGCCACGCATTATCGACCGCAACCTTGACCGTTTCATCCCGTGGTGGCAACGAAATCACGCTCATGGTTTGCGAAAAATACGAATTGCTGGCCGTTCGAATCAGAAACTTGCTTCGCTGACTGCACCGCTCCGCGCTCCAAGGCCCAAGCCATGGCCTCGATCCGTCACAAAGCCCCAAGGCCCCCGATTCAACAGCCTCTTTCAGCAATCGCGTTTTTCCGCACTCACAGCGAACACGGATGCCGTTGATATCTCCGCTGGTATCGGTCTCGTCCAACCACAGTGGTCGCCGGCACTTGCTATCGGTCCCGTGAACGAACGCGTACCAATCAATGTCGCCGATGTGCCCATGCGGACAAGCTCTGACAAATCGGACGGGAATCACGGGGCGAGCTTTCCGATCCTCATCGACGTATTTTCCTTTTGTCAAAGCGCCCACCTTGATCAGACGGCGCGAGCGAATGCGATCTCGCCCATCGGCTTCGACATTCACATCCTGCGTTACAAACCACTCCGGGAACTGCCACGCGGTAATGCCGTTCTGAGGTCGCGTCGGATCGCCATGATCTGCCGGAGGAGCGAACAATTTCAAGTCGCCCACTTCAAAAACCTTTAAAAGCTTTGCGAGCAACCGTGGTTCTTGAATTTCATCCTCAACACCGGTCCACATATCGAGGCCCGAGATCATCACGCTGTGATTAGGCAAATCCATCATCGATCCTGGGCCGAAGGCACCCAGAATCTGACTTCGTCGCACCTGGCCATGAGGTTTTTTCTGTACTCCCTTTTTAGGCATTGTCTTCCTCCACTTCCACGTTATCCAGGCGGCGCATCCACAGGTTGACCTCGGGCTCCACATCACGCATCGATCGATTGGCGCGAAACTTCTTGTGACGTCCCGGCAACGCCTGAAGCTCTGGGTCTAAGAATGAGTAAAGCAATTGCTTGGCACCACCAACTTCCGTTTGGTACTGCGTCGCGATACTCGCATCTCTGTAGTCGGTAACAATTCGGGCCCATTCATCCAACAAATCGACACACTGTTGCCGAACTTTCGCACGCAACGCGTTCGCCTCCACCCCCGTCTTGAACGTGGAATGCTCTTCCGCTCGTTTTGCAATGATATCGACGACTTCATCCAACAAAGCACGTGAGTGAAGGATCTCACTTGCACCACGCGGCGGCGTAAATGACGGAAAGCTGTGTCGGGCCAGTGCGACCAGCGTAGCCGCCAACGCTCGATCGAGAGCACGCGGCGAGAATGGCGTGACACTCGTCGCTTCGACCGCACGATAGAACGACTCATGGTAAGACGTGAATCGCTCATAGTGCGATCGATCTCGCGGCCGGTTCAGATTGAATACCGTAACCACTAGCCCAGGCAGCTTGGGATCTCGACCGACACGGCTGGTCGATTGGATGTATTCGGAACTCGTCTTGGGCTGACCAAAGACGACCATCAGACCCAGACGTGTAATATCCAGACCGACCGAAATCATATTGGTTGCTAGCGCCACATCGACCGGCTTGGTCTTACTGTCGTCATAAAAGTGCGTCTCTAGGCGGTTCTTGGCCGCCGAAACTTCGTTCGTGGAAACACGGCTGGTCAGCTCCAAAACCTCGTAAGCGATTCGGCGGTTCAGGAAAGAGCCCTCGGACTCATTTTCGCGTTTACGGTTTCCATATGCGGCCAGCGCCGTGGTCACTTCGTCTTCGACAATTCGCCGGGTGCCTCCCAGTTCTCGCAAACTATTGAAATAGCCCAACAGTGTCATATAAGGATCCGCCGGATTGCGAGCTTCCTTCTTGTGCAACTGGTATTGCTTTAACGACGCCGCCAACAAGGCCAGGTAGGTTCGAAGCAATATCTTTTTTGGGCTTCGTCCCGGAGCTGCGACGCCAACATACTGGCGTGCGTTCTCTCGTGTCGCTGGAATCGTTTGTGCGAAGAACGAATCACGGCGATCCGGCCCAGGTGGCGGAAAGATGTCAACGGTCGGACGGCAAAACAGAGCCTGGATCTGGCTTCGAGCCCGCCTGACGGTTGCCGTCGACGCGATCACCTTCGGAACAATCTTCTTCCCATTGATCATTTGCCAAGACAGTGCGTCAATCGCCGTCTCGTACAACCCTGCGACTGTCCCTAATGGGCCGGAAATCAAATGCAGTTCGTCTTGAATGATCAGGTCAGGCGGCATCAATTCGCCACTGGGCAGTGGTTGCCCTTGACCCGGTGCACAAGGGCCATAAAACCCATTCTGGTCGTAGCGATCGACACGCCCAAAGAACGCCCCCACTTCTCCCGTCCACGGCATCGCCGCGAACTTATCGATCGTCGCGATCATGAAGCATGGCAAACGACGATAGATCGGTTGGTCGACACCGATGATCGGCAGATGCCGACCCGAGCGAGCATTGAAATCGCACTCCCGATTCAAACAAACGACCCGCAGGTCCAACGGGTAATCAGGGTTGGGCAACAGCTTGAAAGACTCACGCCCGAACTTCTTGCGACACCACGGGCATTCCTCCAGCGGAATCGGCGACGGCTTGCGATCATCGTTCTGGTAAGCGATCGCTTTGGATCTGGCCGACCGTGGGTTGTTATCGCCCTTTTGCCCCATCACGTTTGGCGTGGCCGCTTGCCCGACCCACAATCCGATTTCAAACGGCCATTTGCCAAACTTATCCACATCCTTTTCTCGTTCGAGCTCCAGCGCACAAATCAACGCGGCGGCGCGACCCAATTGGTCGAGTGTCAGCAGCCGCAACGTGTAACGCATTAAGACGCAAAGCCCAGCCGACGAGAGGCCCGGGTTCTTCAATCGACGGAACAGCAGCGTAAATGCGGCCAGACCCAAATAAGCTTCGGTCTTACCACCACCGGTTGGAAAGAACAACAAATCGACCGTCTCGCGATCCGGATGCCCAGGGTTCACGACCCCCGGCAAGTTCATCAGCACGAACGCCAACTGAAACGGACGCCACTGTGGATCCGCGATCTCCAAACGCCGCTTGGCGGTCGCAGCCATCGCGCCGTTGGCAATTCTGAACGCTTCCAGCGCCATCGGATTCGCCAGTTGGGCAATCCCTTCTTCGATACAACTGGCCGCCGCGGCGGCGTGGTCGAGCAATCGCCCGGCGATCTCCTTTCGCCGCGCCGATACAGCCGGAAGCTCCTTACGCTGTTGCTCGATCCAATTG
>DNWZ01000850.1 GCA_003506095.1 Planctomycetaceae bacterium
GGCACGGCCGGTACGGGCGTCGCTGGCGGGCTTGGTGGCTTAGGCGGGCTTGGTGGTGGCCGTGGACTGGGCGGTTTCGGAGGATTGAGCCCGTTTGGTGCCAATCCGTTTGGGACCAACAATGCCGCCTCCGCGAAACCCTCGATACGAACTCGGCTGGTCAATGGTGTTGAGCCGATTGCATCGATGTCGCAAGGTGTGGTCGCCACAGGTGTGGCACCGCGTCAGATCTTCTCGGCTCCGGTATCGAGGATCGTCGACGGTTATTCGATCGCCGTTGTTGATGGTGTTGCGACGTTGTCGGGAGTGGCAAGAAGTGCGAAAGATCGTCGGATGGCTGAGCTTGTGTTGAAGCTTGAGCCAGGGATCAACAAAATTGACAACCGCATTGTTGTTGCGCCGTAAGGCGAGCGGCGAATCCCACTACGTTAGAATCAACGGTGGAGCTGGCCGACGCTTGGTTTCGGTCACCTGTCGGGTTGGCCGACGGTGATTGAACTGCGTTTAGCGTCGGCTCGATAGTCCGCCATCACTTCGTCGATCGTTGCGATCTGTTCGCGTGCCGGTTGTGCGGCGTCAAGAAACAGCATCTTTCGCCCGCCGATCTCGCACCAAGTTGATTGATGGGTACCGAGCAATTCTTGGCGGACGATGAATCCGCTAGCGCGGGCTTGCCGGATTTTCGAACGCAGTCGCTCGACAACGTTTTCTTGCAAAGGAGGGTCGTGGGCGTCGTGGTTCATCCTGATGCTCGTTCGGGTCTTCCTTGNNGTCGATCGCACCGTTAATGATGTAGCGGTTGGGCCAGAGCGCCGATAGATCGGGTAAGGATACCGTCACAACTCTGAATGAAACATCACGGATGAATCAACCGACAACGCCGTTTCAGCCGACGATCGAAGCGTCGCGATTTTCCGCTGCCGGGACAAACACGGGTGCAATCGCCGATGGAACGCGGCGGATTGAAATCGCCAAAGGAGACCTGGAGCGATTGCAGGCGCTTGCAACTTTGGGTGAATTGACGGGCACTGCGACGCATGAGTTCAACAACATTTTGATGACGATCATGAACTATGCCAAATCGGCGATGCGTGATCGCAGCGATGCGGGGCGTGACAAAGCGTTGGGCAAGATTCTGGATGCGTCGCAAAGAGCGGCAAAAATCACGAGCACGATCCTTGCTCAGGCCAAAAACCGCCAAGACACGATGGTGCCGACAGACCTTGGGGCGATCGTTTCCGACACGCTTGAATTGCTCAGTCGCGAGATGCGTAAGTATCGCGTGAGCGTCGAAACGTTGCTGGATGCAACGACTGCCAAAGCGATGGCCAGTGGAAACCAGATCCAACGCGTGCTGATCAATTTGTTGGTCAACGCTCGCCAAGCGATGCCCGAGGGTGGTTCGATTTGTGTTTCGTTAGCACCCGATACTGCCACCGGCGAGGTGATCTTGACGGTACGCGACTCCGGCGCCGGGATTCCTCGCGAACAGTTGCCACATATCTTCGATTCGTTTTACTCGACCAAGGCTGGGCCGGATGAATCGGGCAAAGGTGGAACGGGATTGGGATTGGCGTCGTGCAAAGAGATCATCGACGCACACCACGGACGGATTCGCGTGGAAAGCTCGGTAGGCAAAGGAACGGCGTTTATCATTCGTTTGCCAGCGGCGGTTTGAAAGTTCGACCGGCGAAAAGCTCGCTCAGCCGTTGACTGCGATATAAGCGGCGCCGATTCCAAAAACCAAAGCGAAGGCGATGCCCAGCCCAGCCGGGACGCAAGCGACTGGGCCAACCCAAATTGGCACTTTGACTGCAAAGAAGTCTCTGATTTTTTGTTTTGAAAAATAGGAGATAATAATTGCGCCGACGATCAAGCCGCCGACGGCTCGGCCAACGGCCCTGGCGGCATTGCCCTCTTGGGCCGCCAGCACCGCGTTGACCAGGTTGAACCAAATATTGGTAGAGTAAGCCAAGTTGCAGAACCACCAAGCCCAGGGCTGAGGTGTCATCAATGCGGAGACGAGTACCATCCAAACGATGGCGGACCCGACCAGCAGTCCGCCGGTTAGCTTGAGTATGCTGGCGGGAATCGGTTCCGGGCCACGTTGGAAACTGTCGGGTGAAAAGAACGCCATCGCCGCGCCACCAAGCGACCCAATGATCCCCAGCACGGCCAATCCTGCGAGGATCTTCAATCCCAGCGGGCGATCGATAGCAGGACCGGACGATCTGCTGCGTCCGCCGCTTTTCGTGTCGGGCCGATATGCCGCTAGCGGATCGACTTTGGCCGGTGCGCTCGCGGACGCTTCGTTTCGCTGGGCACGGGTTTCTAAATCGGTCGCCGTCAATTCGTCGAACAAATCTGCCAGATCCGAATTGGGCGCTGCCGAAGGGGTGAGCGGACGCGACTGCGGCNNGTACGGCGGGCGAGCCGGCCGCGGCCGCGGGTTTCGCAGGCGTGGCTTTTGCCGTCGCAGCCGCCGGTTTCGATTGTGCTGGAGCCGGTGTTGGTCGCTTGGCCGCAATCGCCGGACTTGCCCCGGCGGCATTGGCAACCACCACAGCCCCGCATGGACACTTCACCTTCTTGCCTGCAAGCTGGTCTTGCACGCTGAGCGTTTTGCCGCATTCGGGACATTCGAATCGAATAGCCAATGAAGTGTCGCTCGCGGATTGAGAAGAAGAGAGATTCGTAAATTGAGAGGGCGGGGTGTCGAACCCGCGACCTTTTGACCACCTGCACCGCAAAAGACTAGTCAACTGGCGGGTACCGAGCAATACAAACGGTTCGGATCCCGTGATGAGCATTCATGTTCTTGTAAATTGTTGCGATTGCCGTGCTTTCAGATCCGGCTAGATTTATCCACTTGCAATATCAGTGGAAACTTTGGTCACAACGGGAAACTTGTTTTGGAAGTCTGTTGTCCTAACTGTCAAGCGATGCTTGCGCTGGCCGATTCGGCAGGCGGCAAACGTGCACTCTGTCCGAATTGTTCGAACGAGTTTCGCGTACCCGATCTGCCGGTTTATGGTGTTGAAACCGAGGAATTACCGGCCGCCCGTGATCCAGCGTTGAATTTCGGAACCAGAGCTTCGGCTGGGGAATTGATTCGGTGTCCGGCTTGCGATCGTACGCTCGCAGTCGATCCGTCGATGGCTGGCCAGCCGATCATTTGCCCCACCTGTAAAAGACGACTGCGTGTTCCGGCGGCGAACGAGTCGTCCATACTGCTAGCCAGTGATCTGGGAAACTCGCGTCCGAGCGATCCGTATGGGGTGCCTCCGTTGGGCTCGGACCCCTTCGGTGGCATGCCGACCTTGCCGGGCAGCATTCCTGGGATGCAAACGGGCACCAATTATGCGTTGCCCGGCGCTTTTCTGGCGATTCTTGGCGCGTTAGGAACGCTTGTTTTTTCGCTTTCACTGCTGGGTGCAATGATTGGCGTTTTCGGCCAAAAGGCACCGATGGACCTCGAGCACTTTGTAGTCACGCTTTTATGGTCAGTAACCAGCATGGTTGCTCAATTACTGACCTTCATCGGCGGAATACAAATGATGCGGCGGCGGCAATTAAAATGGGCCAAACTGGGTGCCTTTGCAGCACTTTATCCGTGTGGCTCCTGCATTGCTTTACAGTTGCCTATAGCGATTTGGGCGATTGTGATCCTCAATCGCGAGATCGCCGTCTATGACTTTGCATCGCCGATGGATCGTTACGATGAGAAATCGCAACGGTAAAGACATCCGCCCCGTCGATCGCGTCCGCACCTTCGGGTAAACCGATGCGACGGCCCAGTGGACTTGGCTTGGGGGCGTTGTGGCGTTAGGTTCTGCTGTGATCGAAAATGAACGGAACACTGTGATTTTATGAGCAAAAATAAACCCGCCGCGCCGCTAGAAATTGTTGAACCGATCGGTTTGCGAGTGTTGGTTCGCAAGGACGAACCCAAGCGAGAGACAAAGGGAGGAATCGCGTTGCCCGATGCATCGGAGATTCCGACAATCACCGGCCGCATTGTGACGATCAGCGCAGCGGTTGAGAACGACGAAGATGTTCCGCTGCGCCAATACGACAAAATCCTCTTTCACCCCAAGAATGCGATTCCCGTCGACCTCGAGCATGACAACCAACTGTTTGTCGTTCCGGTCGAAGACATTGTCGCCGTTTTTCGCCGCCCTACTGCGGCAGACTGAGCGAGACTGAGCGAGGCTGAGCGATTGCGATCTCGGTTCGAAAGCATTGACATCCCCGCTCCATACGCTCCCTGAATCGCTCAAGGTGATTTTTCGGTCCTTTAAATTGGCGTTTTAGGCTTCGAAATGTCCCGTGATGTGATTCTTTTTTCGAAATTCGGTTGAAAACGATTTGACGCAGCTGGTCGAGTTGCGATAATACGCTCTAACCGAGCTGTGTTTTTTTACGTATGAACGCATGGCGAGCGGATCCGCAAGAATTTTATAGACCTGCGGCGATTGGTACCTCTTCTCTCAGTTCACTCACCAAGGGGCCGACCGATGATGAAAACAGCAGCCACACCTACTTATACGATCGAAGACACCGATGAGTTGCTGTTGTCGCAGTACGCAGGGACGGGTGACCGCAAGGTTTTTGAGATTTTGATGCGGCGCTACGAGCGCGAGATTTTCAGCTATTTGCGTCGTTATATCGGCAATCCAGAATTGGCCGAGGATGCGTTTCAAGGCACATTCCTGCAGGTCCATTTGAAATGCAATCAATTCGATTCGTCACGACGTTTTCGTCCGTGGTTGTATGCGATCGCGACCAATCAAGCGATCGATGCCCAGAGAAGGACAAAGCGCCGTCGGATGGTCAGTCTGGATACATCGGCCGCAAACGACGGCGACAATCGACCGGGTTCTTGGGCTGATAAATTGGTTGCCGAAGTCGCGGATCCAGCAGACGTTGCGGGCAGTCGTGAAGACGGGCGGTGGGTCAATGATGCCGTTGCGGGGCTTGGCGATTCATTGCAACGAGTGGTCCAGCTTGTTTATTTCCAGGGTCTGAAGTATCGCGAAGCAGCCGATATTTTGGGCATTCCGGTCGGCACGGTGAAAAGCCGAGTCCACGCCGCTGTTCAGCGACTCGCAGCCAATTGGCAAGAGTCTCACGAAGAACAGGCGTCGTCTTAGGCCGATTCGCTGGTACCCATCGCTGCGAGCAGAAGTTCGTGTTCTGTCCATTTTTTGGCTGGCTTGGTGGCGACGATCTTGCCCCGAGCCATCACAGCGATTGTGTCGCACAATTCCAGCAGTTCCCGAAAGTAACTGCTGACAAACACCACGGCGCGGCCCTCCGCCGCAGCCGTCCCCATCAACCGATAAATCTCTGCCTTTGTACCGACGTCGACGCCCCGGGTTGGTTCGTCGAACAGCAGGCACTGGGCGTCCTGGTGCAACACGCGTGCGATCGCGACTTTTTGTTGATTGCCACCCGAAAGTGTTGCGACCGCCGCATCGGGACTGGACGCTTTGACCTGCAGGTTTTTCATCATCCGAGTGACCGCTTCGCGTCGCTTTCCCTGTCGCAACCAACCACCGCGGGCGTACGGCGCTAAGTGACTCATCACGATGTTGTCCGAAATCGACATAATTTGGGCCAATCCTTCGTGCTTTCGATCTTCGCTGACCATTGCGATTCCGCGTCCGATACGGTCACCGGTGTTGCCGACCAACGGTTGTCCGTCGGCGATGATGGTCCCTTGAGTGCAACGGTCCAGGCCAGCGATCAATCGCAACGTTTCCGTTCGGCCGGCACCCACCAAGCCCGCCAAGCCAAAAATCTCGCCGCGCCGAACGGTGATCGACACCGAACGCGGAAGCAAGGCGCCCGCAACGTCACGAAGCGTCAGCCAAGGTTCACCTGGCGAGTGGTCGATTTTGGGAAACAGATCATCGACACTTCGGCCGACCATCAATTCGACGATCTCGCGTTCGCTGGCACCCGCTAAATCGCCCTGGCCAGCGACTTCGCCGTCGCGCAAAACCAAATAGCTGTCGCAAACCTTTTTGACTTCTTCCAAGAAATGGCTGATATAAATCACGGCGATCCCTTGCGCCGAAAGCCGCTGGATCGTCTCGAACAGTTTGGCCACATCGGCCGCAGCAAGCGAGCTGGTCGGTTCATCGAGAACCAAAACGCGAGCGTCATCGACCAGTGCACGAGCGATTTCAACGACTTGACGTTGGCCAATCGAAAGAGCGGCCAGCGGAGTGTCAGGATGGATGTCGGCGTGGCCTAAGCGGCCCAGCACGTCGGTTACCAGCGAAGTTTGCTGGCGTCGATCGAGCCGTCCCCAGTGGGCGCGTTCGCGGCCGAGCAAGATGTTGTCTTGCACGCTTAGGTCAAGACAAATGCTCAACTCTTGATAAACGATCGCCAATCCGGCTTTGCGCGCCAAATCTGGACGGCTGTGCTGAATCGGTTGACCATGGATCATCACCGACCCAGAATCTGGTGCAACTGCCCCGCTCAATATCTTGACGAAAGTACTTTTGCCGGCCCCATTTTCTCCCAACAACGCCAGCACTTGACCAGGCTGCAACGTCAGGCTCGCTTGGCGAAGCACCCAATTCTTGCCATATCGTTTGCCAATATCATCAGCGATCAAAGCGGGTGCGAAGGAGTTCACGATGGGCTTCCGGTTATCAAGAATAAAACGGCCGAAAGCATTCTACCAAAATCACCGCCCTGAAGCGCTGCGATCCTGCCACAGGTGTTCATGTCGGCGGCAGGCAACGAATATCAGAGCGTGTCCTAGCCTTCTGCGGCTTGTTCGGGACGCAGTACCGGGAACAGTACAACGTCACGAATCGAGCGTGAACCGGTTAACAGCATCACCAATCGATCGATGCCGATTCCCAGGCCGCCCGCCGGTGGCATCGCATATCGCAACGCACGGACAAAGTCATGGTCCATCTTGGCCATTGAGTCGTCTTCGGCCATACCATCTAGCTGAGTTTTAAAGAGCGTTTCTTGCAAGTCAGGGTCGTTCAGTTCCGTATACGCATTGGCCAATTCCATGCCACAGATGAACATCTCAAATCGCTCGGCAATGTCAGGATTATCCGCTTTTCGCTTGGTCAGCGGACAAATGCTGGCCGGATAGTCGATCACGAAGATGGGACCTGCCAAAGAATCTTCGACCTTCTCTTCGAAGATTTCGTTGCGAATCACGTCGGGGTGTTTGCCAGCCGTCTCCAGGTGCAACGACTTAGCCAACTGGATCACCGATGCTTCGTCGGCCGGGTCGACACCAGTCGCGGTCTGGAACAGTTCGGCATAAGTTTTTCGTTGGAAAGGCGGTGTGAAATCGATTTCCACATCACCAAACATTCTCTTATAACCGCCACCGATTACGTCGATCGCATCGGTCACAATCCGTTCTGTCAAATCCATCATCGTGCGATAATCGCCATAGGCTTGATAGGCCTCCAGCATTGTAAACTCGGGATTATGCCGCGGGCTGATCCCTTCGTTGCGATAGACGCGTCCGAGTTCATAAACACGTTCGATGCCGCCGACCATCAATCGTTTGAGATGCAGTTCTAATGCGATTCGCATATACAATTGCATGTCCAGCGTGTTGTGATGTGTGATGAATGGACGAGCCGCGGCACCGCCGGCGATCGTGTGCAGCGTCGGCCCTTCGACTTCGCAGAATCCGTCGCGGTCGAGTGTGCGGCGGACGGAACGAACGATTTCCGTGCGGTCCAGAAATGTCTTCATCACACCGTCGTTGAACGCCAAATCGGCGTAACGCATCCGCTGGCGAAGTTCCGGGTCGGTCAGTCCGGCGTGTTTGTCGGGAGCCGGCTCGAGCATCTTGGTCAAGAAATGCAACTTCTCGGCAAAGACGGTCAGTTCGCCTGTATTGGTCCGTCCCAAACGGCCGTCGACACCGATCAAATCGCCAAGATCGATCAACTTGGTCAATTCAAAGTTTTCGTCGCCGACTTGCCCTTTGCCGATAAAAATCTGGATCTCACCGGTCCAATCGCGCAGGGTAATGAAAACGAGTTTGCCTTTGTCGCGCATCAGCATCACGCGACCGGCTACACGAACGGTCGGGCCAATTTCTTCGCCCGGGCCTTGCTCGGCTCGCCAAGCACGCAGATCGGTTTCCGCCGTGATTTCCGGCAAATCGATTTCTGTTCCCGCACTGGTTCGATACTTGATCTGCGACGCCAGGTCACGAACCATACCCACCATTTTGCGGTCATCAAACCGGCTGCCCCAAGGGTCGATACCCGCTTCGCGAATACGTCGTAATTTGTCGCGGCGGGCCAACCTTGGGTCCTTCAGTTGGTCTTCGGTCAAGGGGTGCGGATCGGCGGCGTTGGGCTGGTTCATGGCTGTCAGAAGCGGTTGAATTGAAGAAAGTCGTCTTTGCGATCGCCAGTAGAATAGAAGCCGAGGCAAGAACCGCCAAGCGTAGCGACCCAGAAGTCGACCTATGCGAAACAGTCCTGTCAGAGCTCGTTTCCGAATTCCCTGGCAGGACTGTACGAATATCTATCTGCGTTGAAACCGTTGAATTATCGCCGCGGGTTCGCTTCGGCCGCCGCTTGACGCGTCACCGAAATGGCCGCTTCGGTATAACGAGCGTGCTGGTTTTCAAAGTGAATCAAAGCCGCTTCGTCGGCAAAGAAGAACATACGGTTGTGGTCGGGGTCGCGTACACCAAAGTCGCGTTTGCCTTGAACGATCCGTTTCTCCTCGAAAAATCGAACGACGTCGATCCCGTTTAAAACCGGTGTGAACGGTTCAGGCTGGGCTAAAAAACGCTGCATCGCGTCGCCATCGACGAACAGGTAAAGATGTCCCAAGTGGATCACGCCAAACTTGGGGTTTCCTTCAAGCCACTCATTTTTCTCCAACAAGGTCACGGCGCAATAACCATCCATCGCCAAAGTCTGTGGCTGTTCGGATGGCGATTCGTCGGCCGCAGTGACGCCGCTGCGGTGCGCAACTGTCTTGGCAGACGTTCCTGTCGCCGCGGTTGGAACCGATTCGGCTGGAACGGGAGCAGACGGCATTGTCACAGCGGCCACCGGGGTTGTCGTCGCAACATCTGCCGTCGCTGGCATCGTGATCGGTTGCCCGCCGTAGGGGTTTTGCGAAATCCCAGGGGATGTGGGCGAGACGTTCTGGGCCAACATTGTCTGGGGTGGCGCATCCGAGGGCTGAGTTTGCGGAGCCGTCTGCTGGGGCAAGTGTTGAGCCAGCATTGCGATGTAGCGATCGGGCGCTTGCGGACTTGTCCCGTGGGCTAAGGCGGTGCCTTGCGTGGTCACGATCACATCGGTCGGAAACGACGACACTCGAAACGTTTTGGCTAAGGAAGGGTTTTGGCCAGCGTGAATCTTCAAGGCGATATAGTTTTGATTGATCGAATCAATCACCTGGGGCGATTTGAATGCGCCCGCTTCCAAACGTTCGCACCAGACGCAATTGTCGCTGTAAAAGTGCAACAGCAGGTGCTTATTCTCTTGTTGGGCTCGAGTGTGCGCGGCTCGGAGATCCGTTTCCCATTGGATTGCCTGGCCATCGGTTGCAGGCTGGGCCAAAGTATCGCTGGACAGCGACCAGAAACTCGCCAAAACGAATGCAAACGCGGCGGAATGGGCTGTGGCAAGTCGCATGATCAATCCTGTCGCGGCTAGGTGCCGCTAACGTGAACACTGTTTGGTACCAGTAACCTGGTGAGCAATCGTTCGCTGTGCAGACCAATGGCTCGGCACAGACTTATCTGCTGCTGTCCGATTCATCGACCGCCATTTGCGATCACTTGAGCCAAACGTAGGGATTAAACCAACTTTAACGCCACTGCGATTTTCGCGCAGCGAGATTTGTTAAAATGGAAAGAGTGGCTGAAGTGGGGAAAACTAGCCAAGGACACTCTCGCGGACTTGCCACGGTACCGTTAACTTTCGTTCTAATTGCGTTGCAAGCCACTTGCCCCCATGCGCCAAAATCTCCCACTTCATTAGTCGTTCTGCCATGACATCCGTCCCGTGCGTCACCGTGGTGATACCGCTGCTGAACGAGCAACCGTCGTTGAGGCCGCTGCACCAGGAAATCGTAAAATCGCTGACCGCAGTTGTCGCTGAAGGCTTGCTCCGGGGCTTTGAAATCCTGTTCGTCGACGACGGATCCAAGGACGGATCTTGGGAAACGATTCAAGAACTGTCGCAGCAGCATTGCGAAACTCGCGGAATTCGGTTGCGAAGGAACTTTGGCAAGGCGGCGGCTTTGGCGACCGCATTCGAAACGGTTACCAGCGAATTGATCATCACGATGGATGCCGACTTGCAGGACGATCCGAAGGAAATCCCGAGATTTTTGGAACAGATTCGCGACGGCGCGGACGTCGTCAGCGGTTGGAAACAGGTTCGGAACGACCCGTGGCACAAGACACTGCCCAGCGCCGTGTTCAATTTTTTGGTTTCAAAATCGACCGGCGTGGTGCTGCACGATCACAACTGCGGGTTCAAAGCGTATCGCCGCGAGATTTTTGACGAAGTGAAATTGTATGGGGAAATGCATCGTTTTGTGCCCGTTTTGGCGGCTGCCAAAGGTTGGAAGGTTACGGAAATTGTTGTCGAGCATCATGCCCGGCCATTTGGCCATTCGAAGTATGGTGTG
>DNWZ01000631.1:0-452 GCA_003506095.1 Planctomycetaceae bacterium
TATCGCAAAGGGACGATCAACCGCATCTCTGGCCAAGATAATCCGATTGCATCGAGGTCCGAAACGCTATCGATCGATGCGACACGAGGCGTTCCACGACTTCATTACACTCGGCAAACCGCAGACCAACGTTTGACGCTTGACGTGAACGAGCGAGGACGGCTGTCGATTGAATCAGAGATTCGAAACGACCGGATTCTGCTTGTCCAAGACGTCCATCGGCCAATTATCATACAACATGTTCGCGGCAAAGAATCTTATACTCAAGAAGTGGATACTTGGATCCATTTATATGTTTCTGATTCGGCGACTTATAAAAAACACCTGCAACCGCTGGTAGACAGTTTGATTCGTGGGACTCCGCTGAGCCAGTTGGCCGAAGCGGCTCACGCTCGATCGCTTACCAGTCTTTCATCCGCATCGATCACAAGCGATATCGCTTTGCATCGAAC
>DNWZ01000631.1:501-17850 GCA_003506095.1 Planctomycetaceae bacterium
GATCGATCCACAGCGTTTGGATGCGGAACAACGCTATCGCTTGAACCAAGTCATCGCGCAGTTGACACCGCGTGGTGAGGACTGCGAGTCACGTATCGCGGCGATGATTCGCGATGACTCGAACTACTGGATGGCTGCAGACCACCGGTTAACGGGTGCCGAGCGGATTTTGATTTCGGCCCGAATGTCCGATTTGGGCGGTTCAGATGCCGTCGCCATCGCCAAAACCAACGCGAAAAATTCCGTTCGCGTTGCAGCGGCGCTGCCCGATGATGATCGGCATCGTCGCTAGGCGTTTCGCCACTTGCTGAAACCTGCCCCCACTGATGGAACGAGCGAGTTCGGGTGGGTAGAATGCATCCGCACGGCGACGGGGTAAACGGGACCCCGCTGTCGAATCTTTTTCGCGGTTAAGCTTCTAGCGGCAGCAAAGGTTTCAGTCACCATGACCGAAGATCGGCGAAAGCGTTTGGAAACGGTTTTGACGGTGATCACTCCGCTGCCCGACTTTTCTTCGGAGGAAGTGAAGTCGTTGTGTGCACCGGTCACATCGCAATTTGTTAGCCAAACGCTGACTCAATTGGTTCGCGAGGGGATGCTGCATCGATTTGAAATCAACAAGGAAACAAGGTTTCGCTGGTCGACGGCACGACAAAGTTTCCTGCCAGAACAATGGATCGATCGTCAACTGCACGCCGAACAGGTCACACAAACTCCGGTCGAAGAGCGACCGCGGGAACGCTTGCTGCGTGACGGCGCCCAAGCGCTCAGCACCGCTGACCTGTTGGCAATCCTGATTCGTGTCGGAATCCGAGGCGAATCGGCAATCACGGCCGGACGCAAAGTCGCTAACCGATTTAGCAATTCGATGCACCGATTGCGTGACTTCAGCCAACCCGAACTCAAGGCGGTCAGCCCCGCAGTCACGAAAGCCAGCTACACGCAAATCATGGCTGGCATCGAACTGGGCAGACGAATCGCTCAATCCGAATTGATCAACACACGATCAACGATTCGGATCACCAGCAGCGCATCGGCGATCGATTTTTGTTCACAGCGATTCGCGGCCCTGGCCGCCGACGCGGTGCAAGAAGAATTTCATATCGTAACGCTCGATACGAAACATCAGCCGTTGGCAACTCACCAAATCACCGTCGGAACGCTCGATGCCAGCCTTGTGCATCCGCGCGAAGTTTTTCGACCAGCCATACGCGATGCGGCCGCCGCAGTCCTGCTGATCCACAACCATCCCAGCGGCGATCCCACGCCTAGCCGCGAAGACCACCAAGTCACAGACCGCCTCACCGAAGCGGGAAAATTGATCGGCATTCAAGTGCTCGACCATATCATCGTCGCCCGAACACGCTGTTTGAGCATTCGAGATTTGGCCTAACCTCTAACGATAGAAGGTTCCATTTCCGTTTGTGGAAGTTGAAGGATAGGCGGTCGCGCCGGATGTACTGCCAGGTGCATACGCACCTGCTGGCGTCACGCCAGATCCAGCAGACGAAGTTACGGTTCCCACAGTCGAAGCTGTTCTTGCCTCCGGTGCATCCTCACCCTCGACCGGATTCCCGCCCATCGATGGCATTACAAATCCGCCAGCACCAGCCGTCGGCGAACTTTGGGCGACGGGCACTTGCGTCGGCATCACGAAACCACCACTCGTCGGTGCTTGGACAGCAGGACTTCCGCTACCCGCCGACGACGGCATTGCAAACCCAGCCAGCGAAGGCGGAGTCGATGACGCGCCCGATGGACCAGCGGTCGCCAAAGGTGTTGATGGCGACGTGGATGCGATGCTCGCCGAAACAGCCGAGGGATTTGCAGGGGCGGCACCTGGCAACGGGTAACCGACGGCGGCATAGTTCGACGCGGGTGGTCGTGGCGATGCAGCCGCGGTTGCGTAGGTCGGTGCCGCAGCAGACTGGCCCGCCGCAGTTGGCGTCGTTGGACTCTTGCCGAACACGTAACTGGATCCCGGCGCGACATTCGACCCTGCAGGCGCCTGAGGTGGAAAACCGTTCGCCATCGACGCAGACGGGTTAGCTGGCATTTCCGTCGTTGCCGCGGGCATCGCACCAGGACGAGCGGCCGCCACTTGAGACGTCTGTGGCTGCATCCCCGAAGGCGCAGCGGCCACCGACTGAATTGCGTTGGGAGTCGCTGAGGCAGACGGCGATAAAGGATAGGTCGCCGTTGGTCCCACGCCCGCCAGTGCATCGGCAGAAGGTTCTTTCTTAAGACCGAATGTACTCCAACTTGGCGTCTTCCATGTGGGCATCGAAGACTTGCATCCACCACTCAACACGGTTGACGAACAGACTGCAACCACGGCTAAACAACAAGTTAGTCGTGAACTCATAGGGCGTTCAGCTTTGTTTCGCATCCGTGCATTCCTCGATGGTTTCGGCGGCTGTTACGACAATGCGATGAATGTCGATTCCGCAATTATTCTTCTGTCTCTACGGCAGTTGGCCGGGATCTGGTCGGTGATTGGGTTTCAAAGCCGCCGCGTTGGCCCAATGCTCGCCCTTTTTTAGTTCGGACGACCAACGCAAACCGATCCACAAAATCGTTAAAATCTTTCAAGTCGGTTGGCGAGATTCAGCCAGGAAGGGGGAACGCCTCGCGACCAACACTTCCGTTGGTTAATTTCCAGCAATCACCTGCGTCAATCCCAATCCAATAAATGGATGCCGGTGACCGCGATATTCTGCGATTGGTTTAACTGCGGTGAATTGGCATAATGTTGGTGGGAAGACTCCATCAAGATTTGGGCTTCGCGGTCAAACGCGGCACAAGGACGGACGCTATGATCAATGCGAATTGGGCAGTGGAACTGCAACGACACGAGGGATTCGGTTCTAACCCGCTGCTGCCGCACGAGACCCGCCCGATCACGCTGGTGGGCCAAAAAACACGCGCCGCCCTGAAACGCGAAGTCACCGATCGATGCCCGAGCGTTCCTGGCGTGTACGGTATCCTCGACCGCAGCGGTGCACTGATCTACGTCGGCAAAAGTAAGTCGTTGCGTCATCGCCTGCTCAGCTACTTTCAATCGTCCAGCCGTCCCGAAAAGTCTGGACGGATCATCGAATCGGCTCGCGGTGTGCAGTGGGAAACGCAGCCCAGCGAGTTCGCCGCACTGTTGCGCGAACAACATCTGATTCGCAAGTTTCGTCCCCGCTGGAACGTCCAGGGGATTCCCGAGCGCCAGCGCCCCATTTACCTCTGCCTGGGCCGCCAACCGGCTGTCTATTTCTTCACCTCGTCCAAACCGCCCAAGGACTTGATCGCCTGCGAGGGGCCATTCTACGGAGCGGCACGAATGAACCGGGCTGTCGACGTGCTGAACCAATTTTTCAAGCTGCGCGATTGCAGCCAACGAACGCCTTTTTACTTCACCGACCAATTATCGTTGTTCGACGTCGAACGCCGACCCGGATGCTTGCGTTATGAGACCGGTACCTGCTTAGGGCCCTGTGCCGCCGCCTGCAGCCGCGCCGCCTATGACGTTCAGGTCAATGCCGCCCAGAGCTTCTTGGACGGATTCAATGATGAGCCACTGGTCGCACTGCGTGACTCCATGGAAATTGCATCGGCGAATATGCAATATGAATTAGCCGCCAAAAGATTAATTGATTATAAATCGATGGAATACTTGTATAAGAAATTGACCTACTTGGCTGAAGTGCGTCGTGGTTATTCGTTTATCTACCCAGTTCGTGGATTCGACCATTGCCACCTGTGGTATCTGATTCGCGCCGGAGAAGTCGCGGATGTGATTCCGGCCCCGGTATGTGAAGAAACCTTCGGTGCGGTACGCGATCGAATTGCAGATTGGTCAGCCCAAACAGGCAATCCATTTGATCGCGGCCATGGCCGACATGGCCATACGCTCAATTTGGTCGCATCCTGGTTTCGAAACAATCGCGAAGAACTCGAAACCACCTTTCCACCCCACCAAGCCGCCCAACGACTCGGACTCCAACCGGTCGCTGGTGAGCAACCGCCCGCCAAACGAAAACGAACGAAGAAAGCCGGATAAATCGCGAAATGGGCCGCAATCACAGCGGGAACCATGACGCAGGCCACGCGGTTCGCTTTTTCGTTGCCCTCCTCCTCTTGACCGCAGCCGCTTTGCCCTCAGGATATCAGTTCTAAAGCCCGCCACTTAGAGCCTATCCGAAAAGGGGTCTGACCCTCTCCGGCTAGGCAAAATCACCCCAAAATCGACTCGCCTCCAAAGGGTCAGACCCCTTTTCGGCTATGCTTCAACGCCCCAAACAACTGAGGATTCATCGCCATGCGACGTGCCAAAATCTCGATCATCGGAGCCGGAAACGTTGGTGCCACTTGCGCCCATTGGTGTGCCGCAGCCGAGCTCGGTGACATCATCCTGTTGGACATTCCTCAGACCGGCGACATGCCCAAAGGCAAGGCTCTTGACCTGATGCAGGCTTCGCCGATCGTCGGTTTTGATTCCAACATCGTCGGCACAAACGATTACGCCGACACCGCCAACAGCGATGTGATCGTGGTCACGGCCGGTATCCCACGCAAGCCAGGAATGAGCCGCGATGACTTGCTGAGCACCAACGCCCGAATCGTTTCCAGCGTGGCGGAACAGATCAAGGCGACCAGCCCCAATGCCGTCGTCATCGTCGTCAGCAACCCGCTCGATGCGATGGTACAGCAGATGTGGAAAGTGACCGGCTTCCCATCGTCACGCGTCATCGGCCAAGCGGGCGTTCTGGACACGGCACGCTATCGCACCTTCCTAGCGATGGAATTGGGCGTCAGCGTCGAAGACATCAGCGCCCTGCTGATGGGCGGACACGGCGATACGATGGTGCCGATGCCAAGCTGCACCAGCGTCGGTGGGATCCCCGTTACCTCTTTGATCACCCCCGAACGTTTGGAAGAAATCGTCGATCGCACCCGCAGCGGTGGTGCTGAAATCGTCGCCCTGTTGAAGACCGGCAGCGCTTACTACGCCCCAGCGGCCGCCTGTGCACAAATGGTCGAAGCGGTCGTTCGCGACAAGAAGCGTTTGATCCCTGTCGCCGCTTATTGCGACAAGGAATACGGCGTCGGCGGTTACTATGTCGGTGTGCCGGTTGTCCTCGGTACCGCAGGCGTCGAAAAGATCGTCGAATTGACGCTGACCGAGAAAGAACAAGCCGCCTTCGACCACAGCGTCTCGGCCGTCAAGTCGCTCGTCGCATCGATGGATGCTTTACTCGCTGGCTGATTTCACATCATCGCCAAGTAATCTCTTCTAGAAAGCCGTCCGCGGTTTTCTAGGATGCTTAACTTTCATTATAAGTTTGGCGTTTTAAGATTTTGCTTGCGAAATGCCCGAGGGGTTTGTCCGGTTTCACGCTTAAATACGACCGATAGGTATTCAGTATGAGGAAAACCGGTGCGTGTCGCGATCTCGTCGAGCGAACAGTCCGTTTGCAATAACAGATGCTTCACCCGTTCGATCCTCACACGAAGAATCTCCTGATGCGGTGTACGGCCTAGAAGCTTTTCGAAACGATGCTCCAACATCCTGCGCGAAATCGGAACGTGGCGCAACAGATCGCTGACCCGCAGGTTTTCGGTCGCTCGCTGGCGAATCAATCGCAGAATGCTGGCGATTTCCGGATCATCGATCGCAAGCACGTCGGTCGATTGCCGGGCGTGAATGGCGAGCGGTTCAAGCAGCACCGGATCGGTCGATACCTGCTGCCCTGACATCGCACGATCCAGCAGCGCGGCAGCTTCGTAACCGGCCCGCGCGGTATTGGGAACGACACTCGATAGTGGCGGATCGGATAACTCGCAAACCAGCGGATCGTTGTCGACACCGATCACCGCGACTTGTTCTGGCACCGCGATTTTCAATTCGCGGCAAACGTCCAACAATTGCTGGGCCTTGATGTCATAGCAGGCCATAATGCCAACCGGCTTGGGCAGCGACTTCAACCAAGCGACCATCCGGCGTCGATCCGAGTCCCACGAATAATTCGGGGCGTCGCGAGGGAACGAGTCATACACCTGGCAACAACAACCCGCCTGCTCGGCGATGCGTACGAAGTGATCGCGACGCCACATCGACCACCGAAAACCGGGGTCGCCACAAAAAGCCAGGTTTCGAAACCCGCGATCGACGAAGTGCATGACCGCCAATTCGGCGATCCGCGAGTCGTCCGTTTCCACCCACGGAATGCCAGGCAACCACCGCGCGGCGCTCAGGTCAACCACTGGCAGGCCGGTCTTTCGGACCGCATCGGCGATCGCTTCGGTCTCAATCCGAGCCAGGATGCCGTCGCCTTTCCAATTCGCAAGCCAAGTCGGCGGTGCGCCACCACGTTGCTGCTCCGGCAAATAGACCGACCAATCTGCACGCTGGCGCAGGTAGCTGATCACGCCATCGAGCAAACCGCGGGCGTATGCATTGGACGTTTCGATCAGCAATGCAACTCGTCGGCGTCGGGCCATGAAAACTGCTCCCTAGCGAACCCAATGGAACTGCGGGATGTAAAAAAACTCAATTATAATTCGCATTGTCTCATGGTAAGCTTAAAAGTTGGCGTCACAATGGGAACCAATCGGTCGATCATGGGCGTTCATGGTCGGCATCTTCCCCATACTCATACACTGTGGCTCGCCGATGATCTCGACAGAGGGAATCGACGAGCGAGGGACACACCGCTGCGATGAAGCAAAAAGTGAATGTCGCGATGATCGGACTCGGATTCGGCACCGAGTTTCTGCCGATTTACCAGGCCCACCCGCAAGCGGAAGTTGTCGCGATTTGCCGTCGCAACGAAGCCGAGATGAATGCGGTCGGCGACCGTTTCGGGATCGCCAAGCGATACACCCAGTTCGACCAAGTGCTGGCCGACCCGGATGTCGACTTTGTCCACATCAACAGCCCGATTCCCGATCACGCGTGGATGTCGCTTAGGGCTTTGGAAGCGGGCAAGCACGTGATGTGTACCGTTCCGATGGCGACGACGATCGAAGAATGCCGCCTGATCGTCGAAAAGGTGAAGCAAACGGGATTGAAGTACATGATGGCCGAAACGGTCGTCTACAGTCGCGAGTTCTTGTTCATCAAGGAGATGTACGAACGTGGTGAATTGGGCAAAATCCAACACGTCGCTGCTTCGCACCCGCAGGACATGGACGGTTGGCCAAGCTATTGGGAAAAGATGATCCCGATGCATTATGCGACTCACGTCGTCAGTCCTTGCTTGGCGCTGACGGGAGCACTCGCCGAAGCGGTCAGTTGTTTCGGGTCGGGTACCGTTCGAGATGATATCGCACAGAAATCAGGCAATCGTTTCGCGGTCGAAAGCTGTCACATCCGTTTGAAAGACAGCGATGTCACGGCGCACATTTGGCGATTTTTATATGATGTCGCTCGCCAATATCGGGAAAGCTTTGATGTTTATGGTACTAAGAAAAGCTTTGAGTGGACGTTGGTCGAAAATGAGCCGCACGTGATCCACACTGCGAAGAAACCTGAACATGAGATTCCTGAGAAAATCACGGTTCCGGACTTCGCGCACCTGTTGCCCGAATCGATTCGTCGCTTCACCCAACCGGCAGAAATTCACGACACCGAACACTTGTCGTTCATTCAAGGTGGTGGCCACGGCGGTTCACACCCACATTTGGTACACGAGTTCATCTCGGCCTTGATCGAAGATCGTGACCCACGTCCCAATGCCATCACCAGTGCGAACTGGACATGCGTTGGACTTTGCGCACACGAGTCGGCGCTCAAAGGTGGCGAGATCGTCAAATTGCCTGAATTCACGCTCGGTTAATTCCGGTGCTCGCTAACAGTTAGGCTTAGTCCGAACAGGGGTCAGACCCTGTTCGGACTAAGCCAGGTTTAAAATTGATTTTCGGCGTCATGGACGCCGAAACGATTCTCCTTCAGTCCCACCGTTTTCGGTTTATAAGATGTATCGCCATCTGCTCTGTTTATCGTTGCTGTTGTTGTCGACCGGTTTAGTAACCGCCGCCGAAACGACCTATCGTCTCGTCTTTCTTGGCGACCAAGCGGGGCACCGACCAGCCGAACGTTTCTCGCGTCTTGCGCCAGTCCTGGATGCTCGCGGAATCCATCTGACGTATACCGAAGACGTTGAGATCCTTAACAAGGAACGACTCAGCGAATACGACGGATTGGTCTTATATGCGAATATCGATTCGATCAAGCCGGAGCAGGCCGATGCGTTGCTGGAGTATGTCGCATCGGGTAAGGCGTTTGTGCCAATCCATTGTGCTTCGTACTGTTTCCGAAACGACCCGCGAATCGTGGCGTTGATTGGGGCTCAATTCCGTTCACACGGTACCGGCGA
Organism: Planctomycetaceae bacterium; assembly: GCA_003506095.1. GTDB lineage: Bacteria > Planctomycetota > Planctomycetia > Pirellulales > Pirellulaceae > UBA6163. The sequence goes on from DNWZ01000631.1 coordinate 8,871, forward strand.
GTTTGAATCGGAACAGTCAGCGGATCCGCACCCGATTCTGGACGGATTCGGCGGATTCACCAGTTGGGACGAGACTTATTTGCATCACATGCATAACGAAGCGGACCGAATTGTGTTGGAGTATCGACGGGGTGAACCGCAGTCACCAGGCAATTTACGCGAGCCCTGGACATGGGTGCGTACACATGGCGAAGGTCGCGTTTTTTACACCGCATGGGGCCACGACGAGCGAACTTGGGGCAATCCCGGTTTCCAAAATTTGATTGAACGCGGCATCCGCTGGGCATGCAAAGGCGACCCTACCGCAGCCGGCCCATTCCGAGCGTCTTCGGCAGATTCACGCCCTGCATTCACCGCACCTCCGATGACCAAACTGCCACCTGCCGAAGGTGTTTTCGATTACGTCGATGTCGGCCCCAAGATCCCGAACTATGCCGCAGGCGGTGGCAAGACGCTGAATCTCATGCAGAAGGCAGTTCCATCGGACGCATCGATCAAGCGATTTGTCACTCCGGTCGATTTTTCGGTCAAGTTGTTTGCTGACGAAAAAATCTTCCAAGCCAAGCCGATCGCGATGAACTGGGACGAACAAGGGAGATTGTGGGTTTGCGAAACGGTCGACTACCCACACGACTTGCGAGTTGATAACAAAGGGCGTGACCGCATTCGGATCTTAGAAGATACCGACGGCGACGGCCAAGCCGATTCGTCGATCGTATTTGCAGAAGGATTGAATATTCCAACAGCAATCGCATTTCATCGTGGCGGTGCGGTGGTCCAGCACGGCACCGAAACCTTATACCTGAAGGATACCACCGGAGACGGAAAAGCCGACTTCAAGAAAGTTTTGATAACAGGCTGGAACTTGGGCGACACGCATGGTGGTGTCAGCAATTTCCGCAACGGTCTGGACAACTGGATTTGGGGGATGCAGGGCTATAACAACTCAGCACCTTCGTACGAAGGCAAAACCGAGCAATCGTTCCGAATGGGTTTCTTTCGGTTCAAATTGTCGCAATCCGATCCGCCGGTTGTTGAGGACATCGAGTTCATTCGCTCCACGACCAACAACACCTGGGGACTTGGCATTTCAGAAGATGGTCTGATCTTTGGTTCGACCGCGAACCGTGCCCCTAGTTTCTTTATGCCAATCCCGAACCGATATTATGAGCGGGTACTGGGTTGGGCGCCGGAAACCTTGTCGATGATTTCCGACACTCACCTCTTCCAACCGCTGTCCGATAAAGTGCGTCAAGTCGACCATCATGGTGGCTACACCGCTGCGGCCGGCCACGCTGTCTACACTGGCCGAACTTATCCATCGCAATGGTGGAATCGCACTGCATTCGTTTGCGGCCCAACGGGCAAACTAGTTGGTACGTTTGTTTTGAAACCAGACGGCGCAGGCTTCAAATCGTTCAGCCCCAATAATCTTGTGGCCAGTGATGATGAATGGTCCGCACCGATCATGGCTGAGGTCGGCCCAGACGGAAACGTATGGGTTATTGATTGGTACAACTACATTGTCCAGCACAACCCGACACCCCAGGGTTTTGAGACCGGACCGGGCAACGCTTACTTGACCGATTTGCGAGACAAACGTTTCGGGCGAGTCTACCGCGTTGTTTATAAGGATGGTCAAAGCGAACCCGCACCCGAGCTTGCAAAACTGTCGATCGACAACGTTCCTGGATTATTGGCCGGACTGGCGCACCCTTCGATGGTGGTCCGATTGTCGGCACAGCGTTTGTTAATCGAACGTGGCAACACGGATTGTATCGGCGATTTGATCGGTTTAATTTCGGACAAAACGGTTGACGAAATTGGGCTCAATCCCGCTGCGATTCACGCGATTTATGTTCTCGCCGGATTGAATGGATTGGCAGACGAAGAGGGTGATGCTTATGCCGCAGTCGTTACAGCGCTGCGCCATCCATCAGCAGGCGTTCGTCGCGCGGCAGTCGACAGTTTGACCGATTCACCCGTCGCCGCGAAAGCATTGGTCGATGCAAATCTATTAAACGATTCCGATGCACAGGTTGTATTGGCAACGTTGTTGGCTATTGCCGATCAATCATCGCCACAGCTTGCGTCGACGGTCGCATCCTTTGTCGCCAGTGATCAAGTGCGTGATCGTTGGCTTGCCGATGCAGCGACCAGCGCCGCGGCTCGCCATCCCGCGAAGTTTTTAGGCGAACTCGCCACAGCGTCGGCGTCAAAGCCATTGCAGGCGTCCGCTTATCCGATCGCACGTCGAGTTGCTGAACATTTCGCTCGTTCCGAATCGAGCGACAGTGATACCCAGTTACTGATTCAATCGTTGTCCAAGGCCGAACCGCGATTGATCGGTGAAGTGATCGACGGATTGAGCGCAGGTTGGCCAAACAATCGTGCGGTAGCCTTGAACGAAGAAGGCGCCGAATTGCTGAAGCAACTGTTCCGTGCGGCAAACGATCAATCCAAAGCTGCGCTGGTGCAGTTAGCGGTGAAGTGGAAGAGCAACGCGCTGGATCCAGAGAAAGCCGAAGTTACGCGGATCTTGTTGGTTCAGGTTGAAGGAGAGGAATCTTCGGTTCAGCAACGTGTTGCAGCGGCCGAGCGATTGGTCGCGTTGGATCCGAGCAACTTGTCGGTGCTTGACCGTTTAGCAGAGCTGATCACGCCGCTGGCCCAACCACCGCTGGTTGTAGGTTTAATCGACGCGATTGGCAAAAGCACAGCACCTGAAGCAGCCGATCGTTTGATCGCGTTGACCGAGGGCGCAACGCCGTCGATTCGCGACCGCGCGATTCAAACCTTGCTGTCACGACCTTCGATGACGAAATCGTTATTGACCGCGATCGAAGCCGGGGAGATGGCGATCAGCGACTTGACCGCACTGCAACGCCAAACTTTGGGAGACCACCCCAATCGCGACATCCGCCAGCAGGCACAGAAGATCCTCGCTAGTGGCGGCGGCAACATGAACTCGGATCGTCAAAAGTTGGTCGACGATAAGATGCATCTAACCATGGTGAAGGGCGACGTCGAAGCGGGGAAAGCGATCTTCACCAAGAATTGTGCGACATGCCACAAGTATCAAGGCGAAGGTGCCGTTGTCGGGCCAGACCTGACAGGAATGTCGGTGCATCCGAAGGCCGAATTGCTGACGCATATTCTCGACCCGAGCCGCAGTGTTGAATCGAACTATCGACTTTATACGGTTTTGACGGCCGATGGGGTTGTAATCAATGGCCTGTTGGCGGGCGAATCGCAAACGTCGATCGAAATGGTCGATGCCCAGGCGAAACGTCACACGATTTTGCGAGAAGACATCGAGCAATTGGTGGCGTCGCGTAAGTCGGCGATGCCCGAGGGATTGGAAGAATCGATGGGCGATAAGGGGATTGTCGACCTATTGGAGTTCTTAACGGCCAAGGGCGAATATGTTGCATTACCGATCGGGCAAGTGGCAACCATCACGTCGACCAAGGGAATGTTCTATGATGCCGCCAATACGTTAGAACGTTTGGTGTTCCGCGATTGGAGCCCTAAAACATTCAAGGGCGTGCCTTTCATTTTGGTTGATCCTCAAAACGGAAACGCCAATAACGTAATCATGTTGCACAGCAACAATGGCAAGTTCCCACCGAAGATGCCGAAGTCGGTGATGTTACCCTGTGAAACCGGTGCAAAGCGCATTCACCTGTTGGGCGGCGTTGCCGGTTGGGGCGCAACGGCGCCTCATAACGGAACGGTATCGATGCTGGTGCGGTTGCACTACATCGACGGCAAGACCGAAGACCATCCACTGATCGATGGCCAACACGTCGCTGATTACATCCGCATCATCGATGTTCCGAAATCGGAACTAGCGTTTGATCTCGATGGGCGACAAATCCGTTACCTAACGATTGAACCCAAGCGGACCGATGTGATCAAGTTCATCGAGTTCGTAAAACCCAACAACGGGACCGCGCCGATCGTAATGGCGGTAACGGTCCAGCCCGTTGGTGGCGATCATTAGATAGCCCAATGACTAAGCGGTGATCGGCTGGACCCAGCCGATTAACACGCATTGATTCAATGCATAACCGACGCCACTCACTCCGGAACCCCGCTTCTACTCCCTGTGAACCCCAACTGAATCGCCAGCGATCCTACTGCGCTGTCCAACTTCACCTAAGATGCCTTGCGGATCGCACGCAGTTAAGCGTCGACATCGGTATCGCTAACAGTTGAATCTCCTTGCATCAGCGGTTGAAATACCGCGACCAACGGATGCGCCGCCGATGACTTACAAAAGCAATCGCATAACCGACATCCTGGTCGGTTCGGCCATGATCGCACGGACGCTCGCAGCTCTCAGAACCCTTCACGAAAATGACTTACCCCAGCCACCACCACCCGGCGTTTGAATGACGAGCCGATCTCCAGCGGCGACCGATCGTGTGGTCGCCCATGGCAGCACTTCGGTTTTTCCATCGCCGTGAATCAGGATGTTTTGGCCCGCCGCACCGCTTCCTCCTTCAGCGACTCCCCATGGACGATGTTGGCCGCGTCGATTGGTGATCAGCGAGAGTGTCAAGGGTTTTAAAAACTCGATTTCGCGAACCAACCCATCGCCGCCGATAAACTCGCCTGCTCCGCCGCTGCCTTTGCGAATCGCGAATTGCCAAAGGCGCACGGGATAACGCGATTCGTAAACTTCGGGGTCGGTGATGCGAGTATTGGTCATGTGACAATGCACGCCGCTTGCGCCGTTGGCATACGCGGTTGCGCCCGACCCGCCACCGATCGTTTCGTAATAGCCGAAGGTCGAATCGCCGATGAGGACATTGTTCATGGTACCTTGACTGGCGGCGGCGACGGCCAAGGCGCCCAGCAACACGTCGACGATTCTCATACTGGTTTCGACATTTCCGGCCACGACAGCGGCACACTGTTGGGGCGTTTCACCGCGGGGCGGATTGAGCAAACAGGTCGGGATGACAAAATCGATCGGCGCGGTGATGCCTCCATTCATTGGCAAATTGCCACCTATAAGAGTGCGAATCACATATAAGGTTGCTGCGGTCACAATCGCCGGTGTCGCATTCAAACATCCTGGGTGGACCGGCGATGTGCCTGTGAAGTCGATCGTCAATCTGTCATGGTTGGGAATCATTGCCACTTGAATCGTCGTACCGTCGTCAAGCGTGTCAGCAAAACGACGCGGCGAATTGCCGAGTTCCGCGATCCATCGCTGAACCGCTTCGCTGGCTTGATCAAGCATCCGCTGGGTACAGGCATCGATAAAATTCCGGCTGAATCGGTCGACCAATTCGGCAAGTCGTGCCGCACCTGCGATTCCCGCAGCTCGTTGAGCCGCAATGTCGGCCAGGTTGATATCGGGCGAGCGCGAAGGATACCGGCCGGATTTCAATAGAGCCCTTAAATCATTCTCATACTCAAGCCCATTGCGGCGCAAGGCGAATGAAGTGATCACGACGCCTTCTTCGGCCAGATTTTTTCCATCAGGCGGCATCGATCCGGGGGTTTTGCCGCCGATTTCAGCATGATGCGCACGGCTGGCGACAAAGAAATCAGGCCCTGAATCTTTGGCGACATCAATATCACAGAAAACCGGGGTCACGACCGTCACGTCGGGCAAGTGCGAGCCGCCGGCGTAAGGATCATTGGATAGATAAACGTCACCCGCATGCATTTCGGGAAATACCGATTGTAAATGCCGAACCGTGTGTCCCATCGCACCGAGGTGGACCGGGACGTGAGGTGCATTGGCAAGGAGTGTTCCCTTGCGATCGAACACAGCACAGCTAAAGTCGAGTCGTTCCTTGACATTGACGCTGACCGCCGTGCGTCGCAGCAGTTCGCCCATCGCATCAGCGATCCCTTGCAATCGCCGCGCGACGACTTCAACCATCACTGCGTCGACTTGAAGTTCTTGTGTGGATAGATGTTGACCTTGTCGTTGGCTGCGGCACAGTTCAAAGCTGTTGCCAGGCAACTTTTGTGCGGACCATCCTGGATCGATCACCAAAGTACTGGAGTCATCGATGATGATGCACGGTCCGGCCACCGTGGTTGATACAGCAACAGAGGATCGGTCGTAGATCGGCACAGTAACGAGCTCACCCTGCAACGACATTCGCGCCGGCGAATATTCAATGGGCTCGGTTGCCGATAAAGTGGAAGACTCTGGCGGATCGAGCAACGCAGATGAATGGATGGTCGCTTCACAGCGAAGCGTTGCGACTTCGACTGGCCGCTGCGGCTGGTCGTAGCCGAACGCGGTGCGATGCGCGTCGTGAAACCGCTGAGCGATTGTTTCTAGCGGCTGGGCTTGCAACGTGAGTGTCGATTCGGTGCCGACATAACGAGCATCGATCTCGAAGTGGATATCAGCGAGTTGTTCAAGATTGGTGTTTTCTGCAACTTCACTGGCAAGGTCGCGAAGCACTTCGTATCTCAATTTGTCACAAGCTTCATTCCATTGTTGATGAGAAACTTGTTCAACCTGGTGATAGATTCCGACGCTGCGAACCCGCCCAATATCAGCCAGCCCCATCCCCAAGGCGCTCAACAAACTGGCATCGCGATGATCGATCAATCGTGACATGCCGATGGCATCCGCGATGCCACAAAGATGCCCTCCGGCGGCACCGCCGAAACCGACCAAGGTCATTCCTCGCGGGTCGCTCCCTTGAGCCGTGCTGACTGTTCGCACCGCTTCAGCCATATGCGTAATCGCGATCTTCAAAAAGCCCTCTGCGGCCAGTTCGATCGAAGCGAATCCATTGTCGCCCAGCTTCGCATTCACCTCCTCCAGACGCGACCGCGATGCGCCCAGATCCAACGGAAACGGAAATCGATCGCTAGGCAAACGCCCCAGCACGATGTTCAAATCGGTAACCGTCAGCGGCCCGCCGCGCCCGTAACATGCCGGTCCAGGATCGGCCCCGGCACTTTGGGGACCGACCAGCATGCGACCATCGACAACGTCACAGACCGAACCGCCACCGGCAGCAACCGTGTGGATCGCCATCATCGGTGTCAGCACACGAATGCCAGCTTTACGCGATTCGTACTGGCGAGCAACGCGTCCTTCGAAGCGGCTGACATCGGTGCTGGTCCCGCCCATGTCTAGTCCGATCGCTGCGGGAGCCCGATAAGCCTGGGCGATTTTGCCAAGCGAAACGACGCCGCCAGCCGGGCCTGACAAAATGCTGTCGCGTCCGCGAAATGAGTCGGCATCGACGAGATTGCCACTGCTGGTCATCAGCCGCAATCGACCGCCGGTCGCGGGCCCAAGCTGGCTGCGGATCCGCGAAAGATAGCTGGCCAAAACCGGATTTAAATAAGCGTCCAACACCGTCGTTTCCGCTCGCGGCACCAACTTAATCAGCGGAGCAACGGTGCTCGACAGGCTGATGTTTTCAAACCCCATCGCCTGGGCCAGTTCACCGATCTGGCGTTCGTGGGAATCGTTGATATGGGCATGCAGTAAACAGACGGCAATCGAGCGAACACCTGTTTCGTGAATCGACCGCAGCGAGTCAAGAACCTGAGCATGATTCAGTGGTATGAGCACACTTCCATCGTTCGTCAACCGTTCGTCGATCTCGACCACGTGTCGGGTCAATGGCTGCGGTTTACGGATCGCCAGATCGAACAGCTCAGGACGATTCTGTTCGCCGATCTCCAACAAATCGCCAAAGCCGCGCGTCGTGACTAGCGCCACATCGGCTCCGCGGCGTGTCAGCAGGGCATTGGTGCCTCGCGTCGTACCTAGCCGCATGTCGATCGCGGGCAGCGGATCGCTCAGCGGCACACCCATCAATCGCCGCGCCGCCAAGACGGGTGCTTCCAGCCCCGCGCGGAGTTCCACGGTATCACCGACACAGACCATGACCCATTCGGCTTCGTCCACGGTTCGATCGAGCGTCAATTCATGCCGCTGGCGGTCAAACCCGATGACGCGAAACGGTTCGCCTGTGCTACCGTTTTTCCCGTGACCGAGAAACTCCGCCGACGCGCCGCACCAAAAGCCATCGACATCGTAAAGCGACGAATCCACGCGAACGCACCGGCCGGCGACTGCAACGACCTTTGCCCGCACGCAACCGCTGCTGAGCACCTTGGTCGACTGTCGCATTGAATCGGCACCGACAACGAAGCAATCGGTAAACGTGCCGCCAACATCGGCCCAAACTTCGGTAATTCGCATTGGCGGTTTTGGCATCGGTTCGAAATGAAGCGTCTGACCTGAACGACATCGTCGTCGCAATTTACGAGATTTTCATGGGTGCGGCTACGACTGCACCGAAAACCGGGGTTGGTTGGGGGCAAAGCGTTTTTGGGGTATGTTTTTGGTTAGATGCTGCGAAGCTGCGGCGCGGAATGATTCATAAATGGTTTATCGGATACTTTGGCTTGTGCGAAAGATTACTAAGATTTACTGCGATCCGCTGGACTTCATTTGGATCCAAGCGGCAGCCCGAATGGGAATGCGGGTCCAGCGAAGCAGCGAAGTGAACGCCTCGTGGGACGGATGCGGAACGCTGACGATCGGCTCGCCTGAAACGCTCGATCCAGACGATTGTTTNNGCACTGTGCGAGGGCCCAGATTGCCTTAGTAAACCCGATTGGGGGCTGGACAATTCGAACCCGGCCAAACGTGTCCATGAACATGCCTGTCTGCGGCTGCAGGCGGCTTTGGCAGACCAGTACCATATGCGGGCTTTTTTCGCAGCGACGACGTTTTTCCGATCCTACTATGATCGGCTTCCCGCCGATCCGTTGTCGGAAGTCTCGTCGCAGGATCCTGATTGGACTAGCGAAATCGATCCGGCAATCGCCATGGCAAAGGTTGCGTGGACCCGCGCGCAAAAGGGCCCATGGGCCGCACCACTGAGCGATGCTCTGCGTCGGTCGGCGATCATCGCTGGGGCGCTCGATGGCATCACGACCGCTGAATCGATTTGGCACCAGCAAGGAT
>DNWZ01000336.1 GCA_003506095.1 Planctomycetaceae bacterium
AAAAATCTGGAACAACAACATCGCTGTGGTGTGTCGTCCTGGACAAAGCGTGACTTGGTTGGGGTCTTGCGGTTGCTGGCCCGACCGAGCCGCCAACAGCAACGGTCCCACGCCAAACCCCAGTGCCGATCCGCTGGGCAACACCACACACGCATCGGCCAGCAACAGCGCGGCATGAAAGCTCGCTTTGGCGACATCAAAATCACCTGCGAACAGCCGGTCGTTCAACTGTTGAATATCCAGCAGTTCGATTTCGAAGTTCAAGCCACGCCAATCGACCTCTTTCTCGATCAATGCGTGAAAAGCGAAGGTGTCGTTGGGGCAGGTCGATATTCCCAAGCGAATGGTCGGTGCCGATCCGGTGCTAATCATGTTGCGGTTTCCTCTTCTCTCCAGATTGCGTCGATCAAGCGAGTCGCCTGCTGTAACGCCAATTCAATTTGCCATGTTTTGAAATCACGATTGCCTGCGACGTTTGAAATGCCACGCACAATCCGCAACGGCACTTGCATCAATTGACACGCCATCGCCACACCAAACCCTTCCATATCCTCAGCCACCGCATCGCGATAAGCCTCGCGGCGAAGGGCCGCGTGTCGCGCATCGGCCGACGCCGCGCAAACGCTCAACAACGCCGGACGATCGCCAGGTTGCAATTCGATTTGATCACCGATCTTTGCGGATGTTTGCGGATCATGCCAATGCGACCACCCCATCGTGTCGGCGTTTCGAAAACTGGCTCCGAAACCGACACCGATCCCGTCAACCACCACCGAACCGAACTCAAGCGCCGTTCCTACTGGCAACGCAGGGTCAAGCGCTCCGGCGATGCCGATCAAGAGGACACGCGTCGGACGATACTGTGCAATCAACTGAGTCGTCCTGGCCGCAGCGGCCACTAAACCGAAACCGCACAAGTCGACTCGAACCGGGCTTCTCAAAACATCGGTGCAATCGCCGCAACGGTTAAAACCGTTCCACCAGTGTTGCAAAAACTGACGTTCCAGCTCAGTTGGTATCAAAATCAGGTCGGGCATCGTTCGAATCATCCTTCGTTGTACTATTTTCCGCGTTTGCGAAGTCCAGGGGAAGGCGACCGGCGATGCCAACCATCCTGTGCTGTCCAAACGTACCAGCGTGGCAACCGTGCGGGCTTCGGTTCCGCACACCTACAGAGCAGATTGCATGAACCGCCGCGTAATCCAATCGTTCGGTTTTTTGAAGACAACCGCGATCGGTGGTCTGTTCTTTCTTTTGCCGTTGATTGTTATCGGCGTGCTCGCTGGCCAAGTGGCACGGATCGTTTGGGTTGTCGCGGTCGAAGTCAACGGTTTCCTGCCAACGCAAACAATCGTCGGCTATACCATTGTTATTGCCATTTCGATCGGTCTGATCGTCTTCGCCTGTTTCGCATGCGGCGTGTTTGCCCGTCGCCGATTCGCACGCAAGTTTAGCGAATCGGTCGAAAAATATGTGCTGATGCTGTTTCCACGCTACGCAATCCTGAAAGAACAATTGACCGGCAATATCGGCGGCGAAGTGTTGCGAAACACGTTGCAACCGGTGCTGGTCCGTTTGCCTGGGCATTCGCGGCTAGGCTTCGAGGTCGAACGTCAAGCCGAACATGAAGATGCGGGCGGTTCGGTACGGGAATCGGTAACGGTGTTTTTGCCTGGATCGCCCGATCCCTGGTCAGGTTACACAATCGTCGTCCAATCTCACCACGTCGAACAACTCGCCAGCCCGTTTGGTGAAACCGTTGGCGCATTGGAGCAGCTCGGCCGCGGCACCCAGCACCTGATCCATCGCTATCGCGGCAACTTCACTTCATTGGAAACAATGTCCCGCTAGGCAGCGGCGTCTAGGCAGCGACTGCTGGGACGCGCTAAAGCGAAACCCAACCGGGCCGTCCGTCTGGACGCGTCCCGCGACGACGATGCGCCGCCACGACTTGCGGCATCCACATCAATTGCTCAACAACCGCCAGCAAGGATCCGGGGTCAATCGGCTTGAACAGACAACGCGTTGTACCGCCCAGCGACTCGAGCCGTTTTTCTAGGCCGACCCATCGCTGATCAGCGATCAAAACGGCCGGCAATTCCGATTCGCCGAACAGCGAACGCAAATTGGCCAGCAATTCCAGCATGCCCGGTGCATCATCGCCGACATCACAAACGACGATATCGATTTTGTCCAATCGCATCGCTTCGGTCGCTGCCGTCGGTGTTCTCGCACAGATGCACGCATAGCCATCGGTATCCAAAACACCCGCCAACGCGATCAAAGACAGCGGTGCCAAATCGATCACCAAAACCGTTCCTCGGCTCTTGGTACCGGGACTCGGCGTTTCGGCGCCAGCCTGGCTATGAGGCGTGCCACCGGACGTATCGCTTTGGCTATGCCCATGGTGGCGTTTCGCAATGGCGTCCGATGAACTGGGAACGTCCGACATGATTGTGCCTACTTTGGGTATTGACGAAGCGATTCTTTCGGCTCGTTACCGCCAAGTATTCACCTCCTGCAAAGCGATGCAATCCCGGTTTATCGGTTTTGCAACGCATTTAACTGCAAACAACCGCAACGCTCGTGCCTAAAGGGGCCCATCCCTAACTTCAGGGCTTGACGCAGCACTAGGGTCCCCAGTTCCAAGACAATCGTTTTCGCGTGGCAAGACGACGATTTGTGAACATGCAAACACCGCCACATCGGCTCGGAAACACAGCTTCACCCAGGGATTTTATGATGAACCACAGCGGGGTGTTTTTACTGAACTTCGCCAGCACCCTGTACCTTGTTGGGCTGATTTGGACCATCCAATCGGTCCACTACAAGCTGTTCGATCGCGTGGGAGCGGATGCCTTTGTACGCTACGAGACCGATCACAATCAGCGGATCACACCCATCGTCGGCCCTGTGATGCTGATCGAATTGGCAACATCCGTTCTGCTAGTTTTCGGCTACTCGCCGGCGTGGATGCCGCGTTGGGTCGCGATTGCCGGACTGGTCGCAGTCGGCATGATTTGGGCGTCGACGATCTTTCTGCAGGTCCCCTGCCATAACCGGTTACTCAGCGGTTTCGATCTGGCAACCTACCAACGACTGGTCAACACCAACTGGATTCGCACACTGCTGTGGTCCGCCCGCGGCGCGGTGCTGCTATGCACTCTATGGCAAGCGATGAATAAGCACTTTGATTCGCATCTGTAATGATGGAAAAAAGACAAGCGAACGACCGGGCCGCGGGGCAAGCGGGGACACAGCTTTTTGTAGGTGATCCATTGGCAAGCGAGTTTCCGCAGGCTCCAACACCACAGGAACTCGACTCCGTGGGGTCATGATCAAAACCAGATCAATCGCCTACCGCGTCTAAGCGTTCCCCGCCCGCCCGAGAAAAGTTCGGTACGTGGCACAGGTCACAGATGCAAATCAACGCTTGCAATCCATTTCGAACATCCATTGCACGATTCGCTCGGATGCTTTGCCATCTCCGTAAGGATTCGGACAAGGGGATTCGCTGGCGACCGATTGTTTCGCTTTCTTCAACAGGCTAGTGACACGATCGATGATTCGTTTGCGATCAGTCCCGACCAGTTCGGCCAGTCCTGACTCAACCGCTTCGGGCCGTTCGGTCTTTTCTCGCGTAACCAAAACCGGCACGCCCAGCGACGGCGCTTCCTCTTGCACGCCGCCGGAGTCGGTCAAGATCACATGGGCCCGATCCATCAACCAAACGAACTCGGGATAATCCGCTGGCGGAACCAAATGTACATTGCTGACGTTGCACAACAATTCACTGACTGGGCCACGGATGTTTGGGTTGAGGTGAACCGGATAAATGAACGCGACCTTGGGGTGCGCGGCCGCTAATTCGCCAATCGCGCCACAGATCGATGCGATCGCATCACCGTAGTTTTCGCGACGATGGCCGGTGATCAGAACCAGCGGACGATCTTGAATCATCGGATACTTGGCCAACCACTTGCCCTGGTGCTGCCGCTGGTCTTTCGCGGTGATCAGCAGCGAATCGATGACGGTATTGCCGGTCACACGGATCGATGCTTCGGCGATTCCCTCGCCACGAAGGGCCGTGGCGGCGGTTTCGGTCGGCGCGCAGTGAAAGCTAGCCACCAGTCCTGTCACACGACGATTAAACTCCTCGGGCCATGGGGCACGCAAATCGCCGGTTCGCAATCCGGCTTCGACATGCACAATGGGAACCTGCCGATAGAACGCCGCCATCGATGCGGCCAGCACCGTCGTCGTGTCGCCTTGGGCCACGACGCGATCGATTGGGTGCTGGGTGATTACCCGGTCGATCGCAGTCAAACAATCGGCGGTCAAGTTCGCCAGTGTCTGATTCGCCTTCATCAGCTCGAGGTCGATATCGGGTTGGATGTTGAAGTAGCTGAAGACCTGGTCGAGCATTTGGCGGTGCTGGCCGGTGCTGCAGACGATCGGCTGAATGCTCGGATGATTGCGACAAGCGAGGATCAGCGGCGCCAGTTTGATCGCTTCGGGGCGTGTGCCGACGATAATCAGCGGACGAATGGTTGGGAAAGTTGACATGCGACCAAAAGTTCTTCTGTTCTGAAAATACCGCTTGGAAACGACGAAATTGTGCCGGAGGGGGTGATGTCGACTGGCTCTGGGGCCCAGCAGCCGAGAAAGTATTTACCCGCAAAAATCGTGTTCGGGCTTTAGAGAAAGCCCCCTGCGGGATATACATACAGCCTAATACCGACTTGTCGGTGCCGCTTCGACATAAAAAAATTAAAGAATGATGTCAGACCACTGGAAATCGCTCGCCAATCAGTTCGGGATACCCGGTCCGGCCGATCCACCGAAAATCGAAAAACAGGTGGAGCGAGCCCCGGCGCCCGCTGCATCGCAGGCCCCTGCCGCCTCCCCGACTGCGCCACCGGCCTACACGCCACCTCAACCCGTACAACCCGCTGCCGTCGCACCTCCAGCGCCGCAACCAGTCGATGACCGCTCGACCCGCAAGCGATCGAGCATGTGGGGCGATGATTCAGAAGGCGATTCGCCCCAAATCGAACCGACCAAGGTCGCCAGCACGGCCCCGCCTGCTTATCAAGCACCCCAAGCAACCACGCCGCGCTCCGCAACACCTTCCGCCGGTCCACGGGACGAGCAGCGTCCTGCACCTCGTACCGAACAGCCGCCGCGTCGTCACCCTGATCCGCTTGAAGCGATCGTATCGGTCGATCGCGAACCGACAGTTCCCGGATTTGATGTACCCGAAGACCGTTCGCCCGGTGCAGTCAAGGTTCCGGTACGTCGATCGGCTTGGGACGCGTTGATTGGTACGCTGGGAATACGGACATCCGCCGAACCCGCGACGGAAAAACCCACAAAACCAGCCCCGCCACCCGAAAAACCAATCGCGGAAACTCGCGAGCCAGACGTCCGACAACCGCGCGGCCGTGACCGAGACGCCAGCAGCCCAAGGCGAGAACAGCCAGCGGTTGCTCGCGATGAGCCTCGCGACGAAGTTGTCAGCGGAGGTTTTGGTGCAGGCCTAATCGATTTCGACCAACCGATTCCACGTGCGAGCAGCCCTGAACCAAGTGCTGAATCCGAAGAGGACCGGCCACGCGGGCGCGGTCGTCGCGGCGGATCACGTCGACGCGGGCGCGGCGGAGATCGCGATATCGAAGCGACGCCCAAGGCACAGGGCGAAGCGGACATCGTTGACATCGATTGGGAACTCGATTCGGGAGACGATGACCTGGACGCGCCGACCGGCCAGGGAAGTTCAAAAGCGATTGAGGCTGAGTCGCGTCCTGCGCCAAACGATGAAGATGGTGAGTCCCGGGGACGCCCGCGCCGATCACGGCGTCGTGGTCAACGACAAATGCTGTCAGCCGAAGACATTGATAGTGGACGATCCGCTGGCCCAGCAGATAGCTCACGTGCTCCATCGCCGCGCGATGTCGATTCGCCTGCGGATCGCCCACGTCGCCGCGAGGAAACTGGCGGACGAGATCGCGGCCCACGCGGTGAAGCATCTCGCGGTGAAGCATCTCGCGGTGAAGCGTCTCGCGGTGAAGCGGGCCGTAGCGAAAACTCCCGTAGCGATTCGCCTCGCGGTGATTCAGTTCGTGGCGAAGGCCCACGCGGCGACTCGCCTCGACGCGACGGCGGCCGATCCGATCGCGGGCCACGCCCGCCGCGCGGCCGAAGCGAAGAGCCGGTCGCGCGCTCGGCACCCCGATCGGAACCTCGCCGACCGGAAAGCGTTCGCGGCGACGACGACTTTGTCGAGTTCGATGATGACGATGCCAACGGTTTTGGCAGCGGATTGCTGGCCGAAGCCAAACCGGTTGCCGATGAAGGCGACGAGCCACGCGCAAGACCGCGACGACGGCGGGGACGGCGAGGCCGTGGCGGTGCCACTCGCGAAGACCGTCCTGAGGTTGAAGGCGAAGGCTCGGCTGAACTGATCGACGCATCGGACGAAGTTCTCGAAGTGCCTGCGTTTGATGACGACTTGGAGGACGACGACGAAGCGGAGCAACTGCGTCGGCGATCTCGCGGCGGTCGTTCACGCAGCGGACGACGCCCTTCAGGCGATCGGGAAACGGCACCGGTCGATCGTGAATCCGAGCCCGCGTCTCGAGCGGTTGATTTCGTCTCCGATCCGAAAGCTCGCAACGCCCCAACTTGGCTCGAAACCGTCAGCCTGCTGGTCGACTCGAACATCCAGCGACGCTCGTCCGGTGGTGGTGGTGGTGGGAACCGAAACCCGGGAAACCAAGGGCGAGGCGGACGCCGGTAATTTGACTCGCCAGACGCCTTTCGAAAAGCTTCCTTTTCCCTTAGGCTAGGCAGAATCGACTTCGGACGGATTGCTTCGTCCATTTTTTAAAGTCGCTCAAGCAGCGATTTTGTAACCGCTGGTGCGCCTACTTGATGGTGGCGGCTCTTGCGAGCGNNCACCGGGTAGTCGCACCAGCGAGTTCAACGATTCTTTTCCGGCCGACGTTTCTTTTGGCCAACTGAATTGCTCAGAAGCGCCCAATAGGCGATGCGGCCCATGCCCAGGTCGCTATAATTCAACGCCATGGCCAATCCAGAATCAAACACGTCGTATCCCGACGACCCGACGCCCGCTAAAAACGCACGCGATGCCGCGACGGATATTCGCGACAATCGCTACGTTGTCGTTGCACGCCGATATCGCCCTCGCAGTTTTGAGCAACTGGTTGGTCAACAACACGTCGGCCAGGCGCTCTGCAACGCGATCGNNTCGGCCACGCGTACCTGTTCACCGGGGCTCGTGGAGTCGGCAAAACCAGCACTGCGCGAATCTTTGCCAAAGCTTTGAACGATCCCGGCGGACCGACTGCAACTCCCGATGGAACGTCCGATGTTGCCCAAGCGATCGATGCTGGTGAAGACGTCGACGTGTTGGAAATCG
>DNWZ01000580.1 GCA_003506095.1 Planctomycetaceae bacterium
CAGCGGCGACGAGCGTGCGTGCGTAACGGCTGGTGCCAGGCACGCCGGTCAGCTTGATCATTTGCGGGCCGAATGCCTCGCGCATCGCAGGTTCGAACGTGGCCGGGTTTTGCCCTGGTCGCAGACTGATTCGCTTCAGCAGCGTTTGCAATCGCACGCGTCCTTCTTCGGTCGGTTCGATCGAGCAGGTGATCCCTTGGGTACGAGCCGGTTCGACGCTTCGCAGCGCGACGATCAAATCGTCCAGCTGCATCACCGGACGTCCAGAGTTCACTCCGACAACCGAGGCGTCGTCGCGAACCGTCCACGGTTCGGCGGGGCCAGCCAAGACGATGTCGTTGCGGTCTGGGTAGACGAATACGAACTGAATCCGCTGGATTCCGGCCAAATATCGCATTTCATCGTTGAGCGGTTTGCCGTTGGCGGCCAATTCTTCCATCGCTTGTTGCAGTTTGGCCAGCGAAATCATTCTCATTTCGGCTGGCTGGGCGAGATCGCCTTGCGGTTGAGCGATCGCTTGCCGTAATTCCTTTAGCGAATTCTGTCGCTGGTTGAGCGTCGCCGAACGAAGGATTCCGCTAGCGTCGATGACGACACCACCGACGGCTTGCTGGCCAAAGCCACCACCAAACTGGGCATGCGCGGAAGTGCCAATGAGCGTAGTTGCGAAAATCGCGAATACTGTGGCGAGTGCCGTAAATCGGCCGGCCATTCGCGAGTAGCGAGAAAGAAACGCGGCAGACAACCCCATGGGGCAACTCCGGTGACAAATGAGAGGGCGGATTACCGAGTGCGAGACCAGCCAAGTTGTTAAGATAATTACGCGGTCAGCGAGTTACAACAAACAGACTGGGTGTGGCAAAATGTCGCTCCGCTTTGACGCGTTCGGGCTGTCGTCCAATCTGCACCACGAATTCAATTCTACTCATCCTCTTTCCATCGGCTAACGAGCAACCGCTTTGTCGAACCACGATGATACTCATGCCCAGCGCGCGTTCTTGGTCGTCCGCCACGGCGGGCGATGGTCCGATGTTTTGCGACTGGCCCCTGACCAGCCGGCGATCATTGGTCGAGCATCCACTAATTCGGTGACGATCCGCAGCCACCAGGCGAGCCGTCGACACGCCGAAATCCGCTGGGACGATGGCCAGTGGTGGTTGCGCGACTTGGGCAGTCGCAATGGCACGCGAGTCGGCTCTGTAACACTGGGCACGAGCGGCGGGTCCGAAACCGCGCGGCGATTGGTCGATGGTGATCAGATCGAAATCGCCGGGTTTTCGTTGCTGTTTGTGACTCGCATCAGTGACGCTTTGGCCGCTGGCAAGTCGCCATCATCCGGCAAATCGGCCGCCGGTCGGGCTGGCGAGGAGTCTGGCGATGATCAGATGACGATCGATGGACTTGCCGCTTCGGAAATTACGCACCAATTGAACGAAAGCCGCTATCTCGANNCCGATTTGGACGTTTGGCAATCGCTGTTCCGGCTGGCGTATCGCGTGGCATCGAGCGAAACGATTCGCGAGGCGGCGGAGATCACGTTGCAGACGCTTTGCAATTCGATTCCGGGGGCGTTCGGCGGCGTTTTCCTGAACCAAAAACGTGAACCCGGCGAAACCCGCGAAGCGACCAGCGATGAGACGAATCCCGAATTGATCGCGTTTCAATCGGCCGCGAATCGTTCTTACAGCCGTCCGTCGCCCAAGATGGTGCAGTCGCTGGAGGCTAGCGGTCGAGCAATCCTGATGCGCAATTTGGTTGACGACAACGAACTGCAGGCCGCCGACAGCCGCGGCGAATTGTCGACCCAGAGTGCGCTGCTGGCACCGATTCGGATCAGCAAACCGCAACAACACGCGACTGCTAGGGTGCCGCCGACACCAGCCGGCTTTTTGCATTTGTATACGGTCGATTCAGCGGCCAATTGGAATGCGGAACACTTGGAATTGGCCGCTGCGGCCGCTGGCGTCTTGGGCGCGGCAGTCGACAGTCTGGCGCAGCGCGGCCGCTTGATCCGATCGCTGCGTCGCAGCCGCCGTACGGTCGATTCGCTGCGCCAGCGGGTTGACGATTCGGTGCGGATTATCGGATCGAGCCCGCCGATTGTGCGTTTGAAGGAGATCATTCGGCGGGTGGCGACGACCGATACCACCGTGCTGATTCGCGGCGAATCGGGCGTCGGCAAGGAATTGGTCGCCGGAGCGATCCATCAAGCGAGCGATCGGCGCGACGGACCGCTGATCTGTTTGAACTGTGCCGCCCTGTCGCCAACTCTGCTGGAAAGCGAACTGTTTGGCCACGAAAAAGGTGCGTTCACGGGCGCAACAGACCAGAAAAAAGGGAAATTCGAAGCGGCCGACGGCGGCACATTGATGCTGGACGAAATCGGCGAAATGGACATCAACCTGCAAGCCAAACTGTTGCGGGTGTTGGAAGGGCATCCGTTCGAGCGACTGGGTGGCCATCAGCCGCTGCGAGTGGACGTTCGTCTGGTCGCGGCGACCAACCGCGACTTAGCCGCCGAGGTTGCCGCCGGGCGATTCCGCGGCGACCTTTATTATCGTTTGAATGTTGTCGACATCGTCGTTCCGCCGCTGCGTGATCGCGGCGACGACATCGCCAAACTTGCGGATCATTTCGTTAACTACTTCGCCGAAAAGACGGCGCGAACGATCGACGGTTTAACCACTGCGGCGCGGCGAGCGATTGTCGCTTACCACTGGCCGGGAAATGTTCGAGAATTAAAGAACGTAATCGAGCGAGCGGTGGTGCTGGGCAACGACGCGCTGATCGACGTCGGCGATTTGTCGCTTCCCGCAAAACGCGATGACTTGTCGATCGGCGAAGCGGAATCGGGCGGCGGTGAAATTGCTTCGTTGCCAGATTCGGCCGCTGGTGGTACCTCGACCAACGAAACGGTCGAAAGTCGCTTGAATCTGTCGTTGGAAGAATTGGAACGGCGGCATCTGCTCGATGTGCTGAGGTCAACCGATGGAAATAAGAGCCGCGCGGCGACGATTTTGGGAATCGAACGCAGCACGCTGGACCGCAAATTGAAACGGTACGGACTAACACGTGTGAAGTTGAATTGACCAAGTCACCGATCGGCGAAGGTGTCGGTGGAGCGAGGTTTCGGTCCTTTGCTGGGGCGGCATTGGGAAATGCTTGACCTATGACGCGACTTCGCAAACGTCACGGGGCAAGAAATGAAGGACCGAAACCTCGCACGCCTGCATGCTCCGGTGTTTCGATGTCGCGGGAGGGTGAACGACAACGACGGAGCATGCCCGACTTGCTGAAACGGCCCAGGGTTTTGGGTGCAGGAGCCCCCGGGGGGATTGCCGTTTCAGCTTCTGTGGCCACAACGAAAAATCACGCGTTTCCCAATTCGCCGGACGATTCGACGCGGCTAGTCAGGCCAATTCGAACACTCGCGATGATGGGGGCACATCATCGCAGGCGATTGGGAAAGTGCATTGGATTTTTCACAGTGACCGAAAATACTGTGATGAACAAGTCTTTGATTAGCTGGCCGCCTTGACGTCTTCCATCGGTTGGGCTGCGGCCCGCGATCGGATTCGCTTGCGCGGCTTATTCTGGCCCCACTCCTTGGTTAACATCTCGAACACTTCGCCCGTTTCGTAACGGACGATATTTTTTCCGTCAGGCATCGGACCGACCAAACCGCGGAATACCGGCATTCCTCGCAGTGCCAGGTCGGTGCTGCAGTCGTCAATTCCGATCTGCGTGTACGAATGCAGCAGGGCGTCGAGGGTGGGGTAGTCGCGGATCGAAAGCGAGCCGTCGGCGGCACGGGCAACGATTCGAAAGGTATCTTTTTTAGCCATTTTTGATTCGTTTGGGTCGCTGGCGGAACAGCACGAGGGGGAGCCCTAGGCGGCTTTGAAAGGCCGCGAGTTGATCGCTGGGTGTACAAAGGGGTTTCGACAGGTTTTGCTCGCAAAGCGACAAAAGAATCTTGCCGCCCTGCGACACTCACAAGCGGCTTGCCAGAACCAACTGAACCATTGCGAATACACGTCACCGCAGGTTTCGCTGGAACCATCGGCACCGCCCCATCCGCACGAACAACCGGAACCTGCGGCGTTCATTATCGATCAAATCTCCGCTAAACTGCCGATGACCATTCTCGCGACTCAACAAACCAACGGATTGACCCTCCCGCATGACGACCCAAATCACTGTCAAAGGTGCTCGCGAACACAATTTGCGGGACGTCGACCTCACGTTGCCACGCGGCCAGTTGATCTGTTTCAGTGGCGTGTCGGGCAGCGGCAAGTCGTCGCTGGCGTTCGACACGCTGTACGCCGAAGGCCAACGACGCTACGTCGAATCGCTCA